>JAUWGL010000086.1 GCA_030606465.1 Thermoplasmata archaeon
GTTTTTCTGCTGTTTCTTCAAAGGCTAATTCTAGTAGATATGGGTCTTTTCCTAAACAGTATCCGCTGACAGGACCGGGACATGGGATCTCATTTCTCTTATAGCCTTTGTTTGCTGATTCAATGGCCTCCATTACATCAACTCCGTTGGTGTCTGCTAGAAATGCTAGTTCGTTTGCAAAAGCAAAACGTGTGTTCCTCCACGAATTATCGATGAGTTTTATGAATTCAGCAGTTCGCGGATTTGATGCTCTTACAATATTGCCGCCGATTTTTTTAAAAAAACTGTTTACTTTTCTGAATCCTTCATCGTTGTAACATCCAACGATTTTCGGAAGTTTTCTTTCTTCTTCTATAGCTTTTCCTTCCATGGTACGTTCTGGTACAAATGAAAACCAGAAATCTTTTCCTTCTTTTAAACCAGTTTTTTTCTCGATTAGGTTTTTTATGTCATCAGTTGTCCCTATTGGTAGTGTCACTCTTAGAATAATTGTTTTGCCTTCTAGCCCAGTTGCTATTATCTGCCCGATGATTGAATAAAGAGTGGAAAGATCTGGTTTCTCTGGATATTTAGCAAATCCTGTTCCTACTGCAAGCATAATATAATTGGCTTGTTTTAAATCAGTTTCAATACCGTCTTCCTGATGTTTAGGAAAAAAGTTTTTATTTAAATGTTTGGTGAGTAATTTTTTCGTTCCTTGTTCTTGGAATGCTAGTTCTCCTTTTTTTAGACTGTTTATTAACTGTTTGTTAACATCTATTCCGATGACATGGTAACCGCTATCTGCGCATACTAATGATATGGGTAGGCCTATTCGCCCTAGTCCAAATATGACTAGTTTCATATTTTTATCTCCTTATAAACATTTAATAATTTTTTCTTTTCTGTTTCCCAGTTATATTTATTATTTGCTGCTTTTAACGCGTTTTTGCCAAGTTCTTGACGCAGCTCAGGGTTATCACGAAGGGTTATTATAGCTTTTTTCACTGATTCATTGTTATAATCCACTGTTATTCCGCATTTTAATTCCTCGGTCATTCTACCAGCAAATGTTCCCTTTGTAACAATGATGGGTCGTCCTGTTACCATTGCTTCGAATTGTTTGTTAAAAAGGGTTTTCTGGTAGTGTTTACTTGAGGGATCTATTATGATAAATGTGGCATGTGATGATCTTGTTAATGGTAGTATTTCATCTGTTGGAACTGTCCCCAGGAACTTGATGTTAGGATATTTTTTGCTGTATTCTTTCATTTGGTAGTACAAATTTTCTGTTTTTCCTGCTAAAACTAGTTGTACGTTTTCTAGGTTTCCCATTATGTCTATTATTTCTGGGAAGAATCTTTGTTTTTTCATGCCACCGATGTAGATGAGCGTGAATTTTTTTGTTTCTGGTGGTTGATATTTTTCATATTTTAGATCCTTGCAGTTCATCACAAGCGTTATTGGTTTATCTGTTATCGTGTTAAAATATTCTAGAAATGGTGGGCTTACTGTTATTATGTGATCTGTGTTTTTGATTAGTTTTTTCTCCATGGAAAATGTTTTTTTTACGACAAATTTGGGTACATCATTTTCGATGAGGTGTCCCCATAGCTCATGGGCATCATATACTAGTTTTACTCCTAGTTTTTTTTTCAGCCATACACCTGTTTGTAGTGTGTCAAGATCATGGCAGTGGACAACATCAAATTTGTAACCTTTTTTATAGAGTTCCTGTCCTTTTTTGTTGGCTTTACGCCACCAGATAGGATTACGTAATAAATCATTTGGCAACAACCGTAACAGGCCTTTGTTATGAATCCGTATCAGTCGTATTCCATCGACAACACTTTCAGGTTCATGCTCCTTTTGCCTATCCCAAACTATAACTGTTACTTCATGACCGTTATCAACTAGGGCTTTTGCTTCTTTATGGACCCGTGGGTCAACCATGAATGGATTTGAGAGAATCATTAGTATTTTCATGGATTCACCATATTTTCCTTTTTAATAATGCAACAATTACTCCACAGGCATATGAAATGTGTACTATTGGAAAAAGACATATTGCAAAAGGAAACAATTTCAATTTTTTATTATTCTTAGCAAGCTGTGCTGATTCTAATGTTATAACCGATATGTAAAATATCATTCCGAGAAGCAAAAAGAAGAAAAAAATGTAAATTTTGTCTATGAAATAGAACAATAAAAATGCCATAATTAAGAACAAAATAAAATACACAGGCCATAGATATACATGGCTGATAAGCCCATTCATTCCATGTTTTTTAATAATTGCAACTTTTGCTTTTGCCCATTTGTAGATTTGACTGGTGAAATCTTTCATATGATGTTTTCTATGATGTACAACCTTTATATTTGGAGAATATAGGAGTTTGTATCCACTTTTTCTGATCCGGTAGTTTAGTTCAAGATCTTGTCCTTTTACAAATTTTTCATCAAACATTCCAACCTTGTCAAAAACCTCTTTTTTCAGACAAAGGTTACATGTTGGGATGTGATCAACAAGTTTTTCTTCCTCCATAAGGCTATGTTGTGTAGATGGGTTTAATTTTCCACCACGTGCTACAGGTGAGGTCATTACTTGCCCTATCATCTTTGATCTGCTTGTACTATTTTTTGGTAGCAGATCAGGGCCACCAACTCCAGTTACATCTTTTTCTTCGAAGATTTTTTTGATTTGACTAAGCCAATCTTTATGTGCTATGGCATCTGCATCAATAAATGCAGTGTATTTTCCTTTTGCTTGTTTGATACCTGTGTTTCTACCTGCAGCTGCATTTAAAACAGGGTTTTGTAAAAGTTGGAAATCATATTTTTTCTGTAATTTTTTTAAAAGTTCATATGTTCCATCATTGCTCATTCCATCTACAACAATGACTTCATATGATCCGGTGTAATCCTGATTAAAAACTGATTGTATACATTGTTCGATATGTTTGATTTCATTTCTGACAGCGATAACTACAGAGAATTCCATTTTATATCACAAAGATTTTTTTTAATGCTGTGAGAGGAATGTGTTCGCGTTTTTTAAATCATTAATAGTTCCAACGTCAATGTGTTTTCCTTTGATCTCTCTGTAATATACTTTATATTTTTCTTTAACTAGTATTTTGATGGCATCAGTGAGCTGATATTCATTGTTAAAACCTGGTTTTGTTTTTTCAATAGCCTCAAATATGACGGGATTAAAGATGTAAATTCCTATGCAACCAAGTTTACTTGGGGCATCAGATGGTTTAGGTTTTTCTATGAGATCTATGATTCTGTTACCCTCACCTGGTTTTATTATACCATGTCGTGTTGGATCTTCTACCTTGGTTACACCTATTGTTGCATCTGCTTTTTTCTTTTCATGAAACGATAATATATCTTGAAGAAATGTTTTTGGATAAAAGAAGTTATCACCAAGTACTACCATAAATGGTTCATCATGGTTGATATGTTTTCCAGCGGAAACTGCTTTTGCCAGTCCATCTCGTTTGTCTTGTACAACATAAGTGAGTTTAACACCTAGTCGTTCTCCAGATCCAAGATAATCCAGAATTGCATGTTTTCGCCAGCCGACAACAACTGTTATTTCTGTGATGCTGACTTGTTTCATAGCATCAATAACATATTCAATGATGGCTTTATCACCAACCATTAACAGTTCTTTAGGTATAGCAAGCGTTATTGGTTCTAATCGTGCTCCTCTTCCAGCTGCGGGTATTAAACCTTTCATATTTACCAGCACACTCCCTCATATTTTCTTGCATTTTTTGCTTCTTCTAATCTCCGCCCATCTATAACAATTTTTCCGGTGTAATCCAATTTTTTGAATTCATCCCATTTTGTGGTAATGAGCACTGCATTAGAGTTAAGGACTTCTTGTGCTGATGAACAGTATTCTATACTTGGGAAGATTTTTTTGAAGTTTTCCATAGCTTTTGGATCATATGCCTTGATCAGGGCGCCTTCATCAAGGAGTTTTTCAACTATTGGAATAGCTCTACTATCTCGTATGTCATCAGTGTTAGGTTTAAATGCCAGACCGAGTACACCAATTGTTTTACATTTGAAATCAGGTATATGTTTCTTTAACACATCTATTAGTTTTAATGGTTGCAGATCATTTACGTCAATGGCGCTTTGTATTATTTTTGCTGGTTCTTTTTTTTTCCCGGTCCATGTAGCCAATGCACGTAAGTCTTTTAGAAAGCAACTCCCCCCCCAACCAATACCTGAATCAAGAAAAGCTCTTCCTATTCTTTTATCAAATCCCATTCCCTCAGCGACATCATAAGCGTCAATTCCTAGTTTTTTGCACATATTTCCAATCTCGTTTGCAAAGGATATCTTTGTTGCAAGGAATGCATTGCTTGCATATTTTATCATCTCAGCAGCAGAAAGAGATGTTTCAACTATTGGACATGAAAAATCCTCGTAAAGACTCCTAATTACGTCTCTGCTTTTCTCATCAAAAGAACCTATCACAATTCTATCAGGCTTAAGAAAATCTTTAACAGCATCTCCTTCTCTTAGAAACTCGGGGTTCATAGCCAATCCAAAATCCTGTCCTGCCTTTTTTCCAGAATGTTTTTCTAAAAGAGGTAATACAACATCCTGAGTTGTCCCTGGAAGAACTGTACTTTTCACCACTACAAGATGCCATCCGTCTTTCGTTTTCAGCTGTCTTCCTATTTCCATAGCCGCTTGTTTAATAAAAGAAAGATCTATGCCACCATCTTTTTCAGATG
>JAUWGL010000042.1 GCA_030606465.1 Thermoplasmata archaeon
GTAATAAGAATTGTATGTTTTTTTCCGATATGTTTAAGATTGTTGTTTTCTGATATTTTACTACAAATATCTGTCAATTTTTTTGATCGTTTTTTTGCAATATCTGTTTTAATTCGTCCTTTCATAGTTTTAGCTTTTGTATAAGGACGTGCAGAGTAACGTGTAATATTGGTAATATCAGGTTTCACGGTTTTAAGTAAATCAATAGTATGCTGAAATTGTTCATCTGTTTCAGTTGGAAAGCCAACGATTATATCAGTAGAAATAGTAATATCTGGATATTTATCTCTAAGTTTTTTAATCATTTCTAAAAAGTCATCAACTGTGTATTTTCTATTCATTTTCTTTAATATATCATTATCTCCAGATTGAACTGGCAGATGTAAAAACCTGTAGATCTTAGGGTTTTCAAAACCTTTGATGATTGAATCAAGATTTTTCAAACAAGTAAAAGGATTCATCATCCCAACACGGATTCTATAATCTCCTTTAATCGTGGAAACATTTCTTAGAAGATCGCCAAGATCATGCCCAGTGTCTAAACCATATGAACTAGTATCCTGAGCAGTAAGCTGTATCTCTTTGCAGCCCTTGTTTATTGCAGAACAAACATCTTTTTTTATTTCATCTATTGGAAAGCTTCTAAGTTTACCCCGTGCTAGAGAAGTAATACAATAAGAACATGAAAACATACACCCTTCAGCAATAGAAACAGGTGCAACAACCCCCTCAAAATATTTTGAAAACAAAGTTTTATTCTTCTCCATAAAAACAGGTTTTTCTCCATTTAAAAGTTCCACGATATGATGAGAATACTGAGGTGGCAAAAGTAAGGCATCTGGAATAATAGATTTAACAATATCAGACTGAACAGATGCCATACAACCGGCTACAACAATTTTTTTACCTGTTTTTTTAAAAACCTTCAGACGTGATAACATCCGCTGTTCAGTTGTGTCAATAACAGTACAAGTCAGAATAACAATAGAGTCAGCATCCTCGATTTCTTCAACGATTTCATAATCGTTTTCTTTTAGAATACCTTTTACTAGACTAGCATCGCTTTTATTTGCAGTACAACCATAAACCTCAAGATAAACCTTCATTGTTAAAATCGTTAAGAGCAGATATGCTATTTAATTGCTTCTTTAACTCGTTTTAAAACAAAATCCTCATCGAGATTTGAAAGGAAAAAACCAGCACGTGGCCCTTTTTCCTGACCAAGAATAATCTGATAAATTGTTTTAAATGCCTGCTTTATCGGAATTTTTTGTTTCTCTGATACATCATAAATCGCATTATGAATATCCTTTGCCTCCCATGAAATAGATGATAATGTCCCCATAAGAGATGAAAGAAATTTTTTCTGCTCTGAATCCAGGTCTACTTTTGGCATATTCTTTTTTACTTTGAATTTAACCATATCAGGTGCAAAATTTTCCAACCAATAACCTACATGTTTTGTCCGCTGCTTTAAATGCTTTTCATCCTTACTACTAAGATTTTTTGGAATTTGCCCCGTTCGAAGAAGAATTTTTTTTACCCCACTCCAGTTCTGTCCAATCTGAATAAGTGTTACAAGATGCCTATATGGAAGCTGATATGGCATATTTTTTGGAATATTATAAGGCTGTGAAAGCTCATATGTCTTCTTCAAATCCTTCATACCCTTTGTTTCTTCTTCCTTGCCAAAATACACTCTTTCTTCTCTCTCATATTCATCAACAAGATTCAATAAACCAAGGCCCGAGTCAAACATCAGATGCTTACTGGGTTTATTATTCATCAGTAAAAACCTAAGCACCTCAGGAGGAGTCATATCAAGCATTTCTCCAGCACTCAAAGCAGTACCCTTAGAACTATGCATCGCACCCTTGCCTTTTAACAAGATAAACTCATAAACCGTGTATCTAGGTGCAGGATACCCATAAACTTCCTTAACAATTTTTTCACCAGTATCTCTAGCCCCGCCAACTGTTCCAAGATCTTTACCAAAAGGCTCAAAAGTGACATCAAGCATCTTCCATCGAGCAGGCCAATCAACACGCCATGGTAGTTTCCCAACGCCACCTTTTCGTATATCCACTTCTCCTTCATAACCACAATCACATACATACTCAATAATTGGAAAATCATACAGAACAGCCTTCGCAGATGTCATCTTTTTACACTTATCACATCGAATATTGAAAGGAATCCATCCCTTGGGAAGCTGCCGTTTAGAAATCCTTTGTATTATTTCTTTAATTTTATCAGTGTTTTCCATAGCTATCTGAACTGCTTCATTGTAATCCCCATTCGTATACATCTTACTAGCACGATAAACATGAGGTTCAACACCAATTTCCTTTAAAGAATTCAAAAAAGAAATCAAAAAATGATCAGCATAGCTCTTATGCTTACCACAAGGACAAGGAATATCAGAAATAGGCATACCCACATATTTCTCATAAGATTTAGGCAGATAAGGATAAACTTTTCTCAAAGGATCAAAATCATCTGCAACATAAATAAGCTCAGCATCAACACCCTTGTTCTTCAGACATCTATAGACTGCATCGGTTGTCAAAATCTCACGCATGTTCCCGATATGAATTGGACCAGAAGGCGTTATACCCGTAGCTAAAACATGTTTTTTATCATCTTTCAGTAGCTCATCAGCTAAAACATCAGCCCAATGCATTGTCGGTCTCTCCAAAAATAAATAACGGTAAACCTTGTTTTAAATTATTCTCGATCGTATTAAAGCACGAAGTGGAACATTACCGACCTTGTTTCTAGATGTTTTGTTTACTACAGATAAACATAATACAGGTTTACCTTTTTCAGCTTCTGTAGCCTTTATCGCGCTTCTGAAAGTATCACCAGTTCCAACGACATCATCCACAAGAACAACTTTTTTTCCTTTAACACTAGCATAGTTAGAACAAAAAGCACCAGATTTTTCATGATGCGGCCTGAAAAGTGTAAGCTCTAAACCCAGATTATCTGCAATGAACGTAGCATATGGAATACCATTTATTGCAATACCCACGATAGCATCAATCTCTTCACAATCCTCGAGTATAATATCACATAATGCATCTGAAATAAACCCTATTCTTGAGGGATAAACACCGATAGAACGCCAACCGACTTTTATGTCTCCCTTCGGCTTTTTTTCTTTTCCCTTACTCAGAAGCCAAGATGCTGTTTCTTTAGAAACATTAAGTTCCTCAGCTATTTCATGTTCTGTAAGTCCGCCCTCTTTGTATTTTAAAGCTCTTTTAATGAGCGCTTCTACTTCCTTCATATAAACTCCACCTTTCTTTGAAACATAGATATATATACTCAATATTTAGATTTTTGCTCCATTGATAAAAAAAACCCCCAAGAAATCAATAGCAAAATCTAAATATAATAAAAGAATGATGTAATACTATAAAACACAGGTTTGTGAGTAAACATGGCTAAACAAAAAAAAAGTGAAGGTTTCCATTCTGCTGCAGGACTAATACGTTACTTTGACGCAGAAGAAAAGACATCCCTCAGAATACCACCATGGTTTGTTCTTGTAATGTGCATAGCAACAATAGTGATAGTAACAGCTATAAGCATCATCTCTCCACTTCCATCCTAAGTTAGTTCAAATAAAAAAAGAGTAATTTTTTTTCAATTTTTTAATAGTAAGTTTTTCTGCTTTTTTTAGTGCCTCAGCCATTTTTTCTTTTTTTGGTCCGCCACTTTGAGTCATTTTTTTCTGCCCGCCGCCACTACCATCAGTTACTTTCCCGATTTCTGGTGCAATCTCTCTCAAATCTATATTTATATTCGCAGAAGCTGTTGACGTAATTTTCTCCCCATCACTAATATGTGCAACGTAGTTTGGTTCTGTAGTAATTGCTCCAGATATTGCTGTAGATTCAAAAGTAGTTGTTTCTGCGATGACTTTTATTTTTGTCCCGGGTATCAGCTTAGCTTTACCTTTTATTTTGTCGATTTCATTGGATGGTATTTTCTTTTTATTTTTCTGTGTTTTCTTCCACTCCTCAAAAAGATCATTGCAAGCATCTCTTAGATCAACTGTTGTTTTTCTTTGTTTAATTTTTGTTTCATTCAAAAACCGTTTTATTGTTTTATCAAGCTGATCAGAGGGTACAGAAAATATTTTAGAAACTTCTTTAAGTTGTTCAGAAACATTTTTTTGCTCTTTGATCTCATAAGTTGAACTAAGAGTTTTTACAATTTGGGTATAGAGCTTGTTTTCCTCTTTTTGAAATCTGTCAACCATTTTTCCAGCTGCAAAAACAATACGATTTACACCATCCTGTATCCGCTCTGTTTTAATTATCCTAATTTTTTCTACTTCGCTTGTGTTGTCCAAATGGGTTCCACCACAAGCCTCAACATCAATACCCGGGATGTTTAGCACCTTGATGTGATCACCGGGTGGTACTCCTCCTTGATAAAGTCTAAAACCAAATGTTTTCTCTGCAGTATTTCTATCCATAACTTTTTTCTCTACATCTACGCCTTGTTTGATAAACTGATTTGCTATTTTTTCAATTTTTTCAATTTCATCTTCAGAAATAGATTTGTAATGTGAAAAATCAAAACGTGCTTCATTTATTCCAAGTTGTGAACCTGCCTGCCAGATGTGTTCACCTAAGAGTTTTCTAAGCGCACCGTTTACTAGATGTGTCCCTGTATGATGTTTCATGAGAGTATAACGATGTTCCCAGTTGATTTTACCATGAACACGTTCACCGACATCTAAATCTCCATTAACGATATGAATAATTGCATCATCCTCTTTTACAACATTTTTAACAATGATTTCTTTTCCATTTATAGTAAAAACTCCTTTATCTCCTGGTTGCCCTCCACCTTCAGGATAAAAAGCTGTTTGATCAAGAATAACCTCAGTGCCATCTTTTATCCTTTTTTTCCATAAAATCTTTGCATCAAATTCTTTAGTATAATGATCTTTGTAATAAAGAGGCTCAGTGGAAGGAAGATTTCTCTGTCTTTTCGTCTTATGTTCTTCCTTTTTTTCATGAGAATGTAGCTCTGCAATCATTGAATCAAAATTCTTAGGAATCTTAACATCTACCTCCTCATCTTTGGCAATGTTTTTTACTATATCTGGAGGCATACCATAAGTATCATACAAAATGATAAGCTCATTTTTATCAATGGTTTCCTTTTCTTTTAATATTCTCTTGACTAATCCCTCCCCTTTTGAAAGGGTTTCAGAGTATCGTTTTGTTTCAATATCAAGAATTTCTTCAACTTGTTTTTTTCTCTTTTTTAATGATGGAAATTCTTTTTCAAGAAAGTCCAGCTGCATGCTGACAAGTTTTTTTAAAGTTGCATCTAACATAAGTTTTTCAATAAATCGAAGTGATCTCCTAATAATTAACCTGGCAAGATATCCTGCTTTGACATTTGATGGAACAATTCCATCACCTAGCATAAACGCAAGACATTTCGAATGATCAGCAAGTGAATAAATACTTACCATATCCAAGCTGTTCTTCGCATGATTTTTCAACCATTTAACCATTTCAGGAAAAACAGTTTCATATACAGTATTAGTACCCTGAGTACACCATGCTATACGCTCCAACCCATACCCTGTATCTACAATATTTAATGGGTTTTCAGAATATTTTTTGCCTTTAATCTCAAATCCACCGTTTTCATCTTCTTTCATGTTCATAAAAACAAGTGTAGCAATTTCTAAACCACCAGCTAAAACTTCAAGACATGGACCTGCATTCCCACCACCATCCCAAAGCTGCTCTTTATAAATAATTGCTTTTCTTGGAATCCCTATATGATCCACAAAATATTCATCACAAAGTCTTACAGTTTCCTCTTTAAAATAAATCTCATCAACATTTTTATTAAATGCATGATGTCCCATCATCTCAAACGCTGTTAAATGACGGCCGCTTACTCCAACCTCTTCAAGATCATTAAGCCTAATGCAAGGCTGCGATATAACCAAAGGATTCGCCGGTGGAGGTACTTCCCCAGAAGTCACATGCGGTTGAAAATCTGTAATAGATGCAATTGTTAAATAAATATCAGATCGCCATCTTGCAACAACAGGACATCGTTCCCCTGTTTCAGGAAAATGAAGTCTTGTATGTCCATTTTGCTCAAAAAAAGACAAAAAGCTTTCACGTACTTCAGGTATAGAAAATGTTTTTTTTCCAAGTGGTTTTCCAATGAAACTGAATTCAACACAAGGTCGATCACCACATACCTTTATGTTTTTATCTAATGTCCAGAAATAATCTCCACAGGAATGGCATTTTTTTCTAACAAATCCGTTATCATGGAAGAATTTTAGATCACATTCTTTTTTTAGAAATGATTCCATATTGTATCACTGTTTGAAACCGAAATATGACGAAGGTTTATAAATAATATCTATATCAAGGGCTTAATTATGATATTTGCTTTATCGGATTTAGCACAAATCGGTTTATATCTGTTGTATATTCTCCTGCCTATTCTTGCTCTGTATTTTGCGTATTTAATACTAACTAAGGCTTTTAGGTACATGGGATTTTCTTCAATTGAAGCAATAATTATTGTTTTTGTTTCTTTTATTCTTGGTGCAGGCTTAGTTAATGAATATGTTGGATTTAATTTTTCCAATATCTATCTTTTTTCATCTGGAAACTGGGATATAGGAATAAACACAGGTGGAGCAATAATACCTATAATACTTAGTATATATTTGATTATTAAAAATAAGATTAAACTGTCTAAAGTTACTATTGGAATTGTAGTTGTAGCAACTATTACTTATTTTGTTACCTATCCAAAACCAGAGAGCGGGATTGTTTCTCCTTATCCGCTGTTTCTTTTACCTGCTATTTTTGCTAGTTTTGCTTCAGTAATTCTTTTATGGAAGAATTTTAGAAAAGCAGCTCCTCTTGCGTATATTTCTGGAACGTTAGGTGTATTAATTGGCGCAGATGTTTTCCATCTTTATGAGCTTTTAAGTTATTCAGTAGATAAACCAACAGCAGCTGTTATTGGAGGAGCAATTGTATTTGATATGAT
>JAUWGL010000162.1 GCA_030606465.1 Thermoplasmata archaeon
ACCTTATACTGACCAGCATATTTCGGTGCAGAACCATGAGTTGGTTCAAACACAGCAAAATCATCTCCAAGGTTGCCACTAGCCGCAAACCCAAGTCCTCCAACAAGCTGCGCAGCAAGATCTGAAATAATATCTCCAAACATGTTTGATGCAACAAGGACATCATAATCCTGCGGGTTTTTCACAAGCCACATACACATTGCATCAACATTTGCCTCCCAAAGCTCAACATTTGGATATTCCTTTGCAATTTTTCTTGCTTCCTGAACCATCATCCCACTTGTTTCACGAATCACATTTGGTTTTTCAACAATTGTTACAGATTTCCTCTTGTGTTCCTTAGCATAATCAAAAGCCTGACGAATGATATTTTGACATGCTTTACGAGTAAAAATACGTGTCGAGATTGCTAGATCATCAAGAGAGATCCCTTCAAATTTTTTCATTTTTTTATGAATGCTCAATGCTTTGAAAACCTCTTCAGGGACCGGATGAAATTCAACACCGGCATAAAGCCCCTCAGTATTTTCTCTGAAAACAACAAGATCGATATCATCCCGGTAGTTTAGTGGGTTTCCTTCAAATGCTTTACATGGCCGCATGTTTGTATGAAGATTCAAAGTTTGTCTCATTCGAACAATCGGGCTTGAATAAACGCAACCCTTCTCTCTGAGCTCCGGCGTTAGTTCTTTTTGTGCTTCATCTTTAGGTTTAGAAGTTATTGCCCCAAAAAGCCCACAATCAACTTCCTTCAATAAATTAATTGTTCGCTCAGGAAGTGGATCACCTTCTGTTCTCCAGAAGTCCCATCCTATATCTCCAGGAATGTATTCTGCATCAAGACCAATTTTATCAAGAACGATTTTTGCAGCATCCATGACGTCGTTTCCAACGCCATCTCCAGGTAACCAAGCTATTTTATATTTTGCCATGAAGTGCTGTAATCATAATAGCATTTTAAAGTTTTTTGAGTAAAAAAGGTTTATTTTCTAAGTTCACCAAGTGTCGTCACTCGTTCAGCAAATGCGTTATGCTTATGAATTGATTCCTCGCTCTCACTTCTAACAATTACTATAACATCATCAGGGAGATTTTTGTATTTTTTCAAAATAGCACTTAGAATATCTCTAACTACATCTTCAACAAATTTAGGGTTTTTATGAGCATTATATACTAGGTTTCCTTCCTCTTTTCTTTTAAGAATTGCATATGTTGGACTGCTAAATGCGTTTTCTGTGATATCAATGAGATCATTTGCGTCAACGGTTTTATTTTCACCAGGAACTTCTATCATTAATGTTGTAATGTTTCTTTGATTATGCGTGGGTGGAACATCAGAATCCTTATATCCATCGATTTTTCGTATTACTTCCATTGCACATGGACATGCAGTCATACCAATAACTCTTACACCAATTAGTTTTTTTACACCATCTTTTTTGTTTGCTCTTGCTTCAGCTACTAGTTTATATGGTTCAAAACCTTTTTTTCCATTAGGATAGTTTCTTTCTAAAAAATAATCAGCTTCAGCTTTTACCTCTGAACAACTAGCATACTCATGTCTTTTAAGTAGATGGTCTGCAACTTGGGCGCAAAAACTTTCAAGATCACTAACTGGTTTTTCAATATTCATATCTGTAACATCAGATAAAAGCTCAAGATTGCGGCTCATATGACTTCCTTTTTGAAAAGCAGGAAGATCAACGAAAAGATCCATTTTTACAACAAGTGGATGAATAGTTTTTGAATTTGGTCTTTTAATGTTAACAAGTTTTTTTACACCTGTTACACCCACACGTGATATCTTAAAATTCTGAGTTGGTGGTCCTGATTGTACATCTGGTAAATCTAATGGTTTCATATACTAATTCCCATTTCGTGGAATAAATAGCGAAACTTCGGAAAATCTATAACACTCTTCTGAATCACAGCATACAATCTATACAAAATAGAGTTTGTCCACAAACCCGTTTCCGTCCGGCGACTGCCCATTGGCGTCAGCTTAAGCAATCTCAGTATTAACCCCGATAGGGGTTTGCTATTTGTAGCTAAATCCAACCTGCCTGTGCCGTAACCGACACGGCAGACAGGCAACCTCGATAATCCCAAACCCCATAGGGGTTCGCTATTTGTTCCCTAATCGAAAACATACCTTATATCGTATTCAATCCCAAATTTTTCTGAAAACTGGGTAAATGTATTCGCCAATTCTACCTATTTAGCAAACTCCTTACGGAGTTTAATTCAACATGATATACCTTCTTGCTACTACAAATAGCCAACTCCTATGGAGTTTTTATATTCCATTATAGAAATAGATATCTCGATAGTCAAATTTATTAATTTCATCAACACATTTGGTGTT
>JAUWGL010000095.1 GCA_030606465.1 Thermoplasmata archaeon
GAGTTGATAAACCACTACGAATAGATCGTGCCCGATCGCTTGGTTATAAAGCAAAACCAGGATATATTGTTGCAAGAGTAAGAGTAAGGCGAGGCGGTCTGAGAAAACCGACTATCCGGGCGGGTCGTAGACCATCAAGGATGGGTATTAAAAAAATAACTGCTGCAAAAAGCACCCAACGTATAGCTGAGGAAAGAACAGCAAAGCATTATCCAAACATGGAAGTCTTGAATTCTTACTGGATAGGTGAGGATGGAAAAAACCATTTTTACGAAGTAATACTTGTTGACCCTATTCATCCTTCTATTATGAAAGATCCTAAGATAAACTGGATCACGGATACAACAAATAAAAGGAGAGTAGTGCGTGGTACAACGAGTGATGGTCAAAAAGGACGAGGGCTAATGTATAAAGGTCGTGGTGCTGAAAAAATCAGACCTAGTATCCGCGCTAACAAAAGCAGAGGAAAATAAGTTTTTTTTAAAAAAAATAGAAAAAGGTGGTTAATACCTTTCATTTTTATATTTTTGGAAGAGCTTCTAATGATTTTTTGATATCTTCTTTTGTATGTTGATAATCTCTTATTTTGTTATTATGATATGCATCATATGCTGAGAGGTCGAAGTGTCCGTGTCCACTGTTTGCAAATACAATTATTTTTTTCTCGTTTTTATTTTTACACATTCTTGCAAAATCTATTGCTGCTTTAACGGCATGAGCAGCTTCTGGTGCTACGATAAACCCTTCTGTTCTTGCAAAAAATGTTGCTGCTTCAAAAACTTCATTCTGATAGTATGCAACAGCTTCCATATATCGTTCTTTTGTTAGTTTACATAGTAGTGGCGAATCTCCATGATATCTTAGCCCTCCTGCGTGTATTGCTGCAGGTACAAAATTATGGCCAAGTGTGTACATCTTTAGTAATGGCGTTAACCCCACAGTATCTCCAAAATCATATCGGTATTCCCCTCTGGTGAGTGTTGGGCATGCTAATGGTTCAACTGAGACAATTTTTAAATCTGGTTTTTTCCCGATGATTTTGTCTCTGACAAATGGAAAACATGCCCCAGAAAAATTGCTTCCTCCTCCGACGCATCCAATGATTATATCAGGGTATTTGTCAATAAGTTCAAATTGTTTTTTTAGCTCTAATCCTATAATTGTTTGGTGTAGTACTACATGGTTTAGTACTGATCCTAGCGCATAGTTTGTGTTTTCATGTGTTGCTGCGTCTTCTACTGCTTCGCTAATTGATATTCCAAGGCTTCCAGTTGTATTTGGATCTCTTTTTAGGATTTCTCTGCCTACTTTTGTAAGTTTAGTTGGACTTGAATGCACCTCAGCTCCCCAGTTTTCCATTAGAACTCTTCTATATGGTTTCTGTTCATAAGAGCATTTCACCATGTAAACCCTACATTTAATATTGAATATTTGTGTGGCAAAGGCAAGAGCTGATCCCCATTGTCCTGCTCCTGTTTCTGTTGCTATTCGTTCAACTCCTTCTTTCATGTTGTAATAAGCTTGTGCTACGGCTGAGTTGGGTTTATGACTTCCGGGTGGGCTTACTCCTTCCCATTTGTAGTAAATCTTAGCAGGTGTTTTTAGTGCTTTTTCAAGTCTTCTTGCTCTGTATAATGGGCTGGGCCTCCATAACCGGTAGATTTCTCTTATTTCTTCTGGTATATCTATGTATCTTTCTTGGCTTACTTCTTGTTTGATAAGCCCCATTGGAAATATTGCCTTTAGATCTTCTGGCCCTATTGGTTTTTTTGTTTGTGGATTTAAAGGTGGATCTAATGGGGTTTTTAGATCTGCTTGTATGTTATACCATTTTTTTGGTATATCGTTTTCATCAAGGATTGTTTTTGTGTTCTTCATGTTATCATATAATACTATGTTGCTCACACTATTTAAATATTGTTAATAAGTGTACGTTATTGTACGATTTTCAACATTAATGTAAATTTATATAAAATATTACAGTATTACAAAACAACATATGTGGAGAAAAATTGCAAAATATTTCAACAGATATCCTAAAAGAAGAAAACTTGCTCAAAAACTACTTAAATATGGATTAAAAATAAATGATAATAAAATTTATTGTGGTGAAATAGAACTTCCCGACTCAAAAATAGCACGAGCCTTTGATATCGATAGGAGAATCATAAATAGTACAATAGAAACAATAATGAAGAAAGAAGATTTGAAAAAAGTTTTTTCAAACTTAAATCCAACATGTTGCCTAAAGGATGTAGCTCCAGAAATGAACTGGGGAGTTATTGAAATAATACCTGAAGATCCTAGTATGCCTGGAATAGTAGCAGATGTAGCCACAATAATCGCAGATAACAAAATTAGTATAAGACAAGCAATTGTAGATGATTTCGAACTCTCAGAAGAACCAAGACTGTTTATTGTAACCGAAAAAAGAGTACCCGGCACACTCATACCAAAAATCAGAGAAGCAAAAGGAGTAAAAGCAGTACTTATCTACTAAACCTTGCCTTTTTATCTAACTAGCATCACAGGTTTAGCAGCATACTGAACGACCTTATTTGCAACACTACCTATTGGATACCGTCCTATCTCACTAGCCCCCTTACTACCAAGGACTATTAACTCTACCTGTAACCTGTTCGCAACATCAATAATTATTGCTGCTGCATCTCCTTCTTCAACAATACCGGTAATAGTAAAGTCATGAACCCCAATATCTTTAATAGTATCAGAAATAATGGTTTCAGCTCTTTTTTTCAAATTTTTATAAGCATCTATGTCCACAAATAATTCATCAGATGGAGTTGGTACAACAGCAATGAGAATAAGCTCACCGTACTCATCAATCATCATAATAGCTTTATTTAACGCCTGTTCAGCCCCTTCCGATCCATCAAAACCAACAAGAATTTTTTTCATAGATCCCCTTATATTCTTATTTTTTTGTTTTTCTCCACACAGGACCATCATTGGTATCCTGTATCTCAAATCCAACTTTTTTCAAATCATCTCTAATACTATCCGCAGCTTTCCAATCCTTACTCTTACGAGCATCTTCCCTTATCTGCAAAAGTAAACCCATCAACTGCTCAATACTTTTTTCATCAACCTTCTTACCATGTTTATCAAGAATTTTTTGAAGATCAACAGATAAACCCTCATCTTCTATGCCACTATCAGCATCTAGTTTTGGTTGAAACAACGTCAAAATGTTACCTAACTTTGTCAACATCTCCCGTGAATATTTACATAACGATTTATTAGGAGTTGGATTCCCCTCAAGATATCTATTATTTCTATTTACAAAATCAAAAATAACAGCAATTGCCTGCGACGTATTAAAATCATCATCCATCGCAGCTTCAAAATCTCCTTTAAAGCCCTCAATGATTTCTAGATATTCTTTATCTTGCTCATTTAAACTTTTTTCATTAAAACCATCAGTAGTGTTTTTTGATAAATCCTCAAGTTTTTCTTTTAACCTATGCACCCGGGTTAATCCTTTTTCAGCATTCCGAAGTGCTTTCTCACTAAAATCAGGTGGACTACGGTAATGCGTGGAAGCAAAAAATAAACGAACAACCTCAGGATCCCATTTCTCCAAAAGATCTTTAATATTTATCATGTTACCTAGTGATTTAGACATCTTCTCCCCATCAACAGTAAGAAGACCAATATGCATCCAGATTTTAACAAATTGTTTACCAGTAGCAGCTTCAGCCTGAGCAATCTCATTTTCATGATGAGGAAACCGAAGATCCATACCACCACCATGAATATCAAACGGCAATCCCAGAAGTTTACTGCTCATAGCTGAACATTCAATATGCCACCCTGGCCGTCCCTTGCCCCAAGGGCTATCCCATGAAGGTTCACCTGGTTTCGCTTTTTTCCATAAAGCAAAATCAAACGAACTATGTTTCTGCTCACCTGTTACTGCACATGCACTGCTTTTCATTTCATCAATATTTTGCCCTGAAAGTTTCCCATAATCTTCGAATTGTTCAACAGAAAAATACACATCTCCACCTGACTCATAACCATATCCCTTATCAATAATCTTCTGCGTCATATCAATCATATCAGAAATAGCCTCAGAAGCCTTAGGATAAACATCTGCTCTTCTAATACCAAGCCGGTCTAAATCTTTTAAACAAATATCAGTAAAACGACGTGAATACTCAAGAGCATCAACCCCTTCCTTATTCGCCGCATTAATTATCTTATCATCAACATCTGTGATATTCTGAACATAGGTGACATCAAACCCTTTATATTCAAAATAACGACGAATAACATCAAAAGCAAAATATGTACGAGCATGACCAATATGTGCATCACTATACACAGTCATACCACAAACATACATCTTTACTTTGCCCTTCTCTACGGGAATAAATTCCTCTTTTTTCCTGGAAAGTGTATTGTGAATCTCTAGAGTCATAGTTACACAGCGGCTTATCCAGAATGCGAAT
>JAUWGL010000001.1 GCA_030606465.1 Thermoplasmata archaeon
CGACCACATAGTAGCCTAGAAAACAGGTGTCTTAGGACACCTTATCAGGCTTTTCTTGATAAAACAAGGGAAAATAAGAAAAGAGCGTGTTGAGATTATGAATTTGAAAAACCAGGAGAAACTTAATTCGGGAATACACAATAAATTTTAAACTTAATAGAATATGTATTTAACAAAATTCTAACGTAGAATCTTCCTTTATTGAAGAAAAACTCTTTGCATTATATTTAAATAATATTTGCTTATTCCCGATACATTACAAAGGTAGGTTACTAAGATGGCTAGATTTCCAGAAGCTGAAGAAAGATTATTAAACAAAAAGGTATGCATGAAATGCGGTGCGTTAAATGCACCAAAAGCAATAAGATGTAGAAGATGCCGTTCAAAAGAACTACGCATTAAAGCAAAAGAAGGAAGAGGAGTCTAATCCGATTTCATTTTTTTAAAACCGTCATCTTTAATAGCATATTTTCTTTTTTGATATGCAAGAGTTGAAGCTATTATGCCAGAAACCAAATACAAAAAAACCGAGGATTTCAATGAATGGTACAATGAAATCGTTGAACTTGCAGATCTTTGTGATAAAAGATATCCAATTAAGGGTATGAATGTATGGCGACCCTATGGCTGGAAACTGATGAGCCATGTAGATAAATTAACACGAGATGAAATGATCAAAACAGATCATCAAGAGGTATATTTCCCATTACTCATCCCTGAATCATCTTTTAAAAAAGAAGAAGAACATATTGAAGGATTCGGAAGTGAGGTTTATTGGGTAACACATGCTGGTTTAAACAAGCTAGAAGAACGATGGCTTCTTCGACCTACTTCTGAGACAGCTATGTATCCTATGTTTTCTCTATGGATCAGGTCACATACTGATCTGCCGCTTAAAACATATCAGATAGTAAACACTTTTCGTTATGAAACAAAACAGACAAGGGCGTTCATAAGAGTCCGGGAGATCCATTTCTTTGAGGCACATACCTGTCATGTAGATTTTAAGGATGCAGAAAAACAGATAAAAGAAGATAAGGATATTGCCGGTAGGCTTTTTCAAAAGCTTTGTTTACCTTTTATACTTTCAAAGAGGCCAGATTGGGATAAATTCGCTGGTGCCTTTTACACAATAAGTATTGATGTGCTTATGCCATCAGGGCGAACACTTCAACTTGGTTCTATACATCAATATCGGGATAATTTTGCTAAACCCTATGAAATCTCCTAT
Organism: Thermoplasmata archaeon; assembly: GCA_030606465.1. Lineage (GTDB taxonomy): Archaea > Thermoplasmatota > E2 > DHVEG-1 > DHVEG-1 > JAUWGL01. Next base: position 1,232 of record JAUWGL010000001.1, read on the forward strand.
GAGGCTGAAGATGGAAAACATAAAAACTGTCATCAAACCACTTATGGTATGAGTGAAAGAATACTTGGTGCATTAATTGGCGTACATGGTGACAATAAAGGCCTTGTTATGCCGCCAGAGGTTGCTCCTACACAGGTGGTTATAATACCAATTATTTTTAAAGGTAAAGAAAAAACAGTCCTTGATTCGTGTGATACATTATATGAAAAACTAAAAAATAATGGTATAAGAGTCCATGTGGATAAAAGAGATATTACTCCTGGAAATAAGTACTATGATTGGGAGTTGAAGGGAGTACCATTGCGTATTGAAATAGGGCCTCGTGATGTAGAGAAAAAAGAGATTGTTCTTGTTAGACGAGACATCAGTGAAAAGAAATCAGTTTCATTGAAATCATGTGTGAAAATAATAAAAGAAGAATTTAGAAGTATTTCTGAAGATTTGTACAAAAATGCGGAAAAATTCCTTAAGGAGAATATGCATAGGGTTAAAACAGTTGAAGAAGCTAAAGGTTTGAAAGGAATCATTGAGCTTCCATGGTGTGGGAAAGAAGATTGTGCGATGGAAATAGAAAATATTTTGGAGGGCAACACACTTGGTGAGCCTATTGAACATGTAGAATGTAAAAACGTGTGTCCTGTGTGTGGAAAACCTTCAAAAACATGGATGAGATATGCAAAAACATATTAAAAAAAAATGATTAGGAGGAATAGAAAAACATGAGTGGTAAAATAACTAGTTTTCTAAGAAATTATGTTATGGTTTTTAGCATAATATTTGTTATTGTTGGATTGTTTGTTTTTTTGATGGGGGCATTATGGTATGGTCTTAGAGATATGGTGACTTCTGGAGATTTACAGCTGGGTTTTTATACGAGTCTTATACAGGATTTAGGGGATTGGAATTTTTATCTGTTAGTAATTGGTTTTATTCTTCTAGCAACTGGTATATGGTATCTATACAGCTATTTTAAAAACAGGAAATTTGTTTTAGATGAGCTTAAAACAAATAAACGATCTGAGTTAATTAAGAAACATAATGAACTTAAAAATGTTGTTAGACATTTGCCCTCTAAATATCAAAAAATGCTGCGGGATAAAGAAAAAGAGTTAAAAATTAAATAAAAAACAATCCATGTTTAGGATGGTGAAAGAAGATACCTGAGTTCTATGTTGTTCTTGTTGAGCCAAAGTATGGGGGAAACATTGGTGCGGTAGCCCGGGTGATGGCAAATTTTAATTTTAACAGGCTTTATCTAGTGAACCCTTGTAAGCTCGATGATGACTGTTATGCTCGTGCTAAACATGCTTTTAAAATAATTGATGATGCAGAGATCTTTCCGTCTTTTAAAGAAGCTGTTGACGATTTGGATTATCTTGTTGCTACTTCTTCTATAGATTATAAAAAAGATAAGAAACATCTTAGAAACCCGGTTTTTCTTGATAGTTTTGCTGAGAAAATATTTGAAATAAATGGAAAAATTGGTCTTGTTTTTGGAAGGGAGGATTATGGTTTATATAATGAGGAAATAGCAGAATGTGACATAATGCTTAGGATTCCTACAAGTGAGTCGTATTTATCTCTTAATCTTTCACATGCTGTGTCATTGGTTTTGTATTCATTGTTTATCAATAAGGATTTCAAACCAAAACTTAGGAGAAACATTGGGAAAACAGAAAAAGAAAAACTGTTTGGTTTTTTTTCAGAGTTATTGGATGAGATAGATTACCCTGAGCATAAAAAAGATAAAACACAGGTTATGTTTAAACGTGTTATGGGGAGAGCTATGCCATCGAAATGGGAATATCACACGTTAATGGGTGTTTTAAGTAAAACTTTGAATAAGATAGAAAACAATAGTAAACAAAAGAAGAAATAAAACAGCATATTGTTTTTTTTAGATGGTTTCTATATTGAAATAAATTTTACTGTTTTTTAAGGATGCATGTACTTTATCTGCAAACCATACAAGATCTTCTACAGCTGCTGTTTCTTCATCCCATTCGTAAACAAAATCATAGTTACCCTTGGTTGCTTTGAAACCCATGTTTAGTAACTGGTTTTTTACTTCTGATGGAGAGCTTCCTTCGCTGTTAAACATGATTTTTAGATATGTCTTCATAATTGTATCATCCTTAGTAACATGAGTAGATTAATATGAAGGTATTAAATGGTTACGATGTAATCCAAGAAAAAGGTTATGGTACAATATGTATTGGATATGGAATATAGCATAATATTAACATAGCAAGTGCTACGATGAAAAGTAGTTTTCTTTTTATATCGAGATCTGTGTCATCATTAAGTGGCGGTGGATGCATCATGCCCATCATGAAAATGATTATGATTGCAAAGAAAATCCATCCTGTGAAAACCATGATACCAACAGCGGCCCAGCCTATATATTTTTGTTTTTCTCCAAAAACTGCGCGGAATATATGACCACCATCAAGCTGACCTGCAGGTAATAGATTAATAGATGTTATCAGTAGTCCTACCCATCCTGCAAATAATATAGGATTCATATCAATAGTGTAACCAGCTGGGATATCTAGTATTAAATTTGCTAATGCGTCGATAAGGAATGAGCTACCAAAAACTGTTTCACCAGAAGGTAGATCCTCAAAGGGAACTATTTGAACTATTTTTGCAGTAGCAATCCCTATAACTGTTACAGGTATAGCAACAATAAAACCTGCAATTGGTCCCGATATACCTACGTCAAATAATGCTTTTTTATTTGGCATAGGATCTCGACTTGATATTAACGCTCCAAATGTTCCAATATTAAAAGAAAGAACAGGAGGTACTGGAATAAAGAATGGTAAAGATGTCGAGATTCCATGTTTTCTTGAAATGAAATAATGCCCCATTTCATGAACAATCAAAATGCTCATAAGAGGAAGTGCAAAAAGAAAAGCTCCCTTAAGGAGATTCTCAGGTTTTAAAATATCCATGGGATTAGGCATATTCCAAATATCAAAATGACCCTGGCAGAGAATTGATCCTGTAATAATTGTTGTAATAATAGTTGCAATCAACAGCAGGATGTTGATCCAAATGGATTTTTCTTTTCTTTTTGGTTTTTTGATTATATATATTATGTGTTCTCCTTTTTCATATCGGAGCAGTGGTACGTATCCTTTTTCTGAAAGAGACTGCCTGAGGGAATCAAATTTTTCCTCTAAAGATTCTTTATCAACTCGGCAGAAAAATGCAACAGTATTTTCAATTGATCTGACATCATAGAAAGGAAAACATCTACCAACTTCACGTTTTAACAGTTCAATATCAAGCTCTGTGTCTTTTTTTATTGTCTCAAATGAGTCCCAGCTTTCAGGCATGTGTCTGGCCGATACATACTTTGGTTTTATAAAATCTTTGTCTAAAATATAACATGTTCAGCATACATCATATTTAATTACGCCTTTTATTATCCCAGTTAAGTGAGATAATATGACAGTTAACCTTGTAATAGGTACACAATGGGGAGATGAAGGAAAAGGAAAAGTTGTAGATTATTTTTCCAAAGATGCTGACTATGTAGTCCGCTATCAGGGGGGGTCGAACGCTGGCCATACTATAAAAGTAGGAGAAGAGGTCTACAAGCTTCATTTAATACCCTCTGGAGTTATACAGGGTAAAACTGGTGTAATTGGAAACGGTGTGGTATTAGATCCTGAAATGCTAATCAAAGAAATAGATGAACTTAAAAAACGAGGGATAAAACTAAAACTTCTCATAGGTGATCGAACAAATATTATAATGCCGTATCACAAAATATTAGATGGAGCAGAAGAAAAATATTTGGGTGACAAAAAAATTGGTACAACCAAAAGAGGTATCGGACCTTGTTATAGTGACAAAGTAGCACGTAAAGGAATACGTGCGATAGATCTCATAGATACAAACACGTTAAGTAAAAAACTTGATGACATAATTCCAATTAAACAAAGAATTCTTGATGTATACAATATAGATAAAAAACTAAATAAAAAAGAAATACTGGATACATACAGCAAATATGGAGAAAAAATAAAAAAATATATTACAACAACTCACATAGAATTAAATAAAGCTGTTAAAAACAATAAAAACATCATTCTTGAAGGTGCGCAGGGTACAATGCTTGATGTTGACTATGGCACCTATCCATTTACAACGTCATCTCATACTATTGCTGGTGGGTCAAGTATCGGAACCGGTATAGGTCCAAAACATATCGATGATATCATTGGAATTGTAAAAGCGTATACTACTCGTGTTGGCGAGGGACCGCTACCAACTGAACTTTTTGACAAAAATGGTAAATATCTTCAGCAAAAAGGCCATGAGTTTGGTACAACAACTAGCCGTCCACGTCGTTGCGGATGGCTTGATCTTGTTGTAGTAAATCATTCTTGTATGATATCTGGTATTACTAAGCTTGCTATCACCAAACTGGATGTCTTGGATGGTTTATCAACTGTGAAGATTTGTACACATTATTCTCTTGATGGAAAAAAGATTGATTTTTTCCCAGCAGACATTGAAGATGTAAAACAATGTAAACCAGTGTATAAAGAATTCAAAGGATGGAGAAAAATTAAAGAGAGCTCATCTGGTTTTTCTGATCTGCCGGAAGAAGCACAAAAATATCTAAAATTCATAGAAAAAAAACTAGAGGTCCCTATTGCAATTGTTTCAATTGGTCCAGGTAGAAAAGAAACAATAGAAGTTTAAACTGTTTTTTTCACATTAAGTGCTGTGTTAATCCAACGTAGATATGAGTTACAAGCAGCTCTAAGTGAACTAACATCGTTTGCTTCTATTTTTAAAGAAAATTTTTTGTCAGAAAGAGATACTTCGACATTGGTTTTAGGAATTTTATGTTTTATTTCAGGGTCAAGTGATTCAGCTATTATTTTTGCTTCTTCAGCTGTATCAAAATTAAAAACAAAACATGCTTTTTTCATAAAAATCAAAAACTAATTTTTTTTATTTTGATTTAATACCTTTTGCAATAGTTGGACGTTCTTTGTAAAAAATTTTACTACCACAATATGGACATTGCATTCCTATGTTTTTCACATCGAATTTAACGGTTTTTTTACATAAACCACATTTATAACCGCTCATGCTTTCTCACCTTTATCTTCAACTACTTCTTCAGGCATCTTAGGGATTTCTACTTCTCCTTTAAACATTTTTTTAACATTTTGACCAGTTTCAGTCTGTGGAAGGTATGCTCCACCAGCAAACTTTGTTCCACATTTTTTACATTGCCATATACCTGTGCTAACTCGTTTTACTTTTTGATGTCCACAGCTTGGGCAGATATGTTTTGCTTTTTGAAGTATTTCCACGTTTCGCACTCGTGTCCTTGCTTTTACCCCGTATCTAGCCTGAAAACGTCCAGCAGGTCCAACTTTTTTTGTTCTTTTAGCCATATTTATTTACCCACATTTTTATATAATATTTCTCGGATTTTCTTTCCGTTATCAATCGATGTTTTTATAACTTTTTTTATCTCTTCCACATCAAAACTTCCACTTAAACCTTTCTGCATCGCTCGAATATCGCCGTTTTCATCTGTTGCAACAGTAAGACGTGCCTCTGCTATTTCTTCCTCGTCAAGTGAAGCATCCATAACTATAACATTATTATATTTTACAGAAGTACACGAAATCGGTGGTTCTTTCAAAGGTAAAGGAAAATCTTCATTTTTTAATGACTCTATCTGTTTTTTGATAATCGCCTCGTCTACTCCAGGTATCGAATATAATTTTTCTAATTGTTTTTCGTAAGAATTCGTTTCATCATCATTAAGGCGATTTGATGGAACTTTTGCAGTCATTAGAGCTGCAAGTGCTGCCAATGAAGCTGCATCAAACAAGTTACCATCGTAATCTATTATATGAATATCAATAAAAACAATCCATACCTTTTCCTCTGGTTCTATGCAGAGCTTATCAAGTTCTATAACCCCTGATTCTCTTATTCCTCTATCCACCACACGAGCTAGTTCTATTGCATTCTCACGAGGCGGTCCTGCCTCGAAATCTGGAGATGCAAGTGGAATAAGCTCAGCAGCTGTGGTCATAACACCAGATTCCGGTGAATCAGAATATGGTTCACCCACATCCATTTTTATTCCAACAACTACTTGTGTGTTACCGATTTTAACCCGAGCAGAACCTTCAGCTTTTGAAATAATATTTGTCTCAATTTCTATATTTCGAAATTCATTAAATTCTCTTCCATCAGCTCGTTTTCCTCTCTCAGCAAGTTTTGCAAGATAATCATGTTTAATTAAAGGTGTAATTGTCATAAAATTATACCTCCTCAATGTTTTGATATTTTTTCAAAATAGCTTTCTTCTGAAGATCTGAAACAATATGACATCCTTTCATCGCTAATTCAAGAGCCGTATCAAACTCATCTAGAGTTAGATGGCCATCCATCTGCATAAGTAAAATCTCATTAGTTCTTGGTGAAATCGCTATCGGTAAATCTGCATCTCCATGGTTATCTTCGTCTTTACCAAGATCAAGAACAACCTGATTTTCTATTTTCCCAGCGGCACATGCCACAGGTATATCCCTTATTGGTATACCTGCATCTGCTAATGCTACACCTGCGGCGGTAAGACCAGCACATCGTGTTCCAGCCTCTGCTTCCAGTATCTCAATGTTTACATCAATGGATGCCCTTGGAAATCTCTCTGTTAAAACTATTTTTGCTAATGCTTCAGATATAACCTTTGATATCTCCCGGCTTCTTCTATCAGGTCCAGGTCGTTTTCTATCTTCAACACTAAAAGCAGCCATATTATAACGAGCGTTAATAATAGCCCTAAGCGGATTTTGTGTATGCCTAGGAATAGCTTCTCTTGGGCCATAAACCGCGGCTATAGCCTTATTGCCACCCCATTCAAGGTAACATGATCCTTCTGCTCTATGAAGTACTCCTACTTCAATTTTTATTTCCCTCAGTTCATCAGGTTTTCTACCATCTAAACGTTTTCCATCGGAGTCAAATAATTTAATGTCTGGTTTCATATTTATTGCACGTCCTTCACATCTTTTTTCAATATTTCTTCTATTTTATTCGTAAGACCATACGCTAAAGATTCTTTTTCAATTTTTCTAATAGCATATATTACCTTTTCAATGTCTTCATCATCTCCATTGATCCATATTCTTCCATTCTGACCAACGAAGATACGACATCGTGTATATTTTTTAAGAAGGGATATCATTGAACCCTTTTTACCGATAACCCGTGGAACTTTAGAAGGTTCAACGTCGATTATATGTCCATCTTTTATTTTATACAAGTTCCGGTCATTTAATGTTATTTGCAGTTTTTTTTCCATATCAACGGATAAAACTTTTGCCATTATGGAGTCACCTTTGTTTAAATATTTTCCGGTCTCATTGAATTCTACATCCCAAGGCACCTCATTCACATGTAAAAGAGCAGGATATGGAGCTTTAATGTCAACCAACCAACTTGATGCAAGCGGCTCCTCAACTACACCAATAACAAAATCCCCTTCTACAGGATCATATCGACCTTCTAAGGATATCACATTGATATACTCTGAGCTAATGTTTAACACACCGATTGTTTCAGCATAGATTTTTCCGTTTTCAATGAATGTCCCCCGTCCAGCTTTTTTGTTCTTAATATCACCTAGAAGCTGACTAGGAATAACCACTTCGCGTTTTTCTTGAGACATAAAAATCATATAACCCCTATCAAATTCACTTTAAAATCTTTGTGGATACATTTCCTTTTGTAACATCGTTTAACTTATCATAAAAATCTGTTTGTAATCCTGCAGGAAGCTTAATAATACCAATCCATGAGCCATCAGATTGCCAATCCTCTTGTTCTAAAGTACCAAAATTACGGACAACTCCATAAGATTTACCAATAAAACTAGATGGAATTTTAACTGATATTCGTATATTAGCTATCGATAATGGAATAAGAGACTGTAAAGCTTCTATAGTTGTTTTAACTTGTTCTTTCACAGGTTTAAATGGATCAACATGAACCCCTGCCTCATCCATAGCAAGCTCAATTCGTTGACGAGGATGCGGAGCTTTTGTTTTTGGATCCATAGCATTTCTAACAATAGTATCAATAATACGATTCCTCTTGTTCTCCTGCATCTTATGACGCTGTTCAGTGGTAAGTTGTATCTCACCTTTTAAAATAATTTTCTTAGCAACCTCCTCAATATTTGTTGTACCAAAAACATTCTGCACTGATTCCTCAGATGCATGTTCACCTTTTTTAGAATCCTCAAAAACTGTATCTATAGCTAGATTTCGAACAATATCTATATCTTTTCCATCGATAAGATCTGCCGCTGCATAAGGGTCAACTAGCACTTCAAAGTGCTCATCTCCTTTTTTCCACCTAGCAATAACTGCATCATCGAGACTAACCAATTCTACTTTCCCCCAACTGCCTTAGACACGTATTCCTTTGTTTCATTCGCTGGTAAAATCTGAAACTTGATATCTTTATCAACAATGCCGATCTCAGTAGCATCAGGATTAAGTTTACCCTCAGTACCCTTATGGAGAGCTTTTATCGCCATCTCAATAGCATCATCCTTAGGAATATCTTCATTATAATTACTTTCAAAAAAACTCATCGCGCCATTTCGACCTGAACCTTCACTACTAGCTTTATACTCCATCAAAGCACCAGATGGATCAGTTGAAAATAACCTCGGGCCTGTTTCATCGACACCTGCTATTAAAAGAGCAGTACCAAAAGGACGTACACCACCATACTGTGTATAAGTTTGTTTGAAATCACAAATACGTTTCACGAGAGTCTTCACTTGAATCTTTTCATTATATGTTATCTCATTAATCTGAGCGTCAATGCGGGCTCTATCAACAAGCGCCCTTGCATCAGCAACAAGACCTGAAGTTGCACAACCAATATGCTCAGCTATCTCAAATATCTTCTCAATAGAACTAGGTTCTATCAAACGAGATGTAACACGTTTATCTACAATTAAAACAACACCAGTTCTATATTTCAGACCAACTGTAGTAGTACCTCTTTTTACCGCTTCTCGAGCATATTCAACCTGAAATAATCTCCCATCAGGAGAAAACACAGTAATCGCTCTATCATATGCCATATTTGCTGGTTGCATGTCTTTTTTTCACCTCATTTTTTTTATACTGACTCTTCCAATGTTTAATTACATTACGTATAAACTCTTTAATTTTTTTGAACTCAGAATATGCTTATTATGTATATAGTTTGTGTTATCAGCTCAGAGAATTTTTACACTCTTCTCTTCTTTTCTCCCCATAATATTTTATGCAGCTGCAGGCTCATTTGAACATTTAATCCATCATTGGTTATCCATTCTGCTAACTCTTTTGGATTGATTCCCCATACAGGCTGAAAAAAAACAGAACATACTGGTTTATATTTGTTTATCAGTTTTTTTGCATAACTGTAATCTTCTTTATTTTTGATAACAAATTTTAATTGATCTTTTTGTTCTAAAAGATTAATGTTTTCGAGTTGCATTTTTTCATGCATTTTTGACGAGGGACATTTAATATCCAAAGAAATCATTAGAGATTTTTTATTTACCAACTCTTCCAAGTTTTTACTTCCATTTGTTTCAAGGCATATTTTATAACCCTTTTTTATCAAGATGTTTATCAAATCTAATGTTTCATCTTGCATTAATGGTTCTCCACCTGTGATACACACGTTTTTACATGGGTAATTTTTGATATTTTTAACTACTTCTTTTATGTTCATTGTTTTCCCAGTATCATATGCATATTTTGTATCGCAAAAGGAGCACCTTAGGTTACATCCTGTGGTTCTGATAAATATGTTAGGTAACCCCATCCATTTTCCTTCTCCTTGTAAGGAGTAAAATATTTCATTTATTTTCATTAGAAGTGTATATCAAAAATATTTAGTTTATAACATTTACTGTTTTGTAAGAATGATGGTTTTTTTGTTATTTATTAATTTTTTACAGGATGCATATCTATCTGCATGTGCAGGTGTATATACGCTTGCACATAAACCTAGTATATTATTTATTTACTCCTTTACATAACTACTAGGCTAAGTAGGTACATAAGAGAGATGGGATGCAGGGTAGATACCCTGAAAGTAAAATTGTTTTGAAAGATGAGGATAGGAAAAACCTTGAGAAAATAGCGAAGAGCAGGACTGCTGAGAGGTTAACAGCTCGCTTGGGGGGGGGAGAGAGAGCGGATTAAGGTAAAAAACATAAAATAAGCTTTCATTTTTCATATGGGATATAACATCTGTCTTTTATCTTGGTTTCATCTTTGTCACAATCACAACTGGCACATTCATTGAAAGGTACTCTTGTAACATTGTATCCCTTGTTTTCAAGGAGTTTTAGAATTCCTTGTTCTCCATAAAAATGACCTGCTCCTATTGTGAAGAAAAATTGTTTATCAGAGTTATTCTCAATTAAACTGCATATGCGTTCTGTCATGTTATAATTCCTGTTTGTAATCAAACGTGATTGTAGTTCTACATCTAAAGGATCATTTTCATCAAAATCGGAAAGCAATAAATCATGTATGGTCGCTAGATCTCCATTAAGATATGCATTTTGCATTATCTCTGTTGGATTTGTAATATTGCTGTTGCATTCATCTAAATAATTTAATGTCTCATTAAGCAAATGTATTTGTTCATCTTGGGGCAAAGTATCAAAAACATTGATTTGTTCATATAATGTTTCAAGTCCTCTGACTTCTTTTTCTTTAGAAACGGCTAAATTCCAGATATACTGATCTAAAAATGGGTTGGGATAGTTTTTGATTTCATCATCCAACAAGGAAAGGCTAGTGGCAATAGCCCAAATTTCATATTTTTTGAAACCGGAGTATTCTAATGCCTCTTGGGTAATGCCTTTTGTATTCAAATATGAGTATAGTTTTTCAGCAATTTCTTGAGGTAAAACATCATCCAAGGTTTGACCATATGGTAGTTCAGAGAGCCGATTTGCCTCATTCTGTGTTTCTTGATCTAATTTTATTTCGGTATAGATAACGTCGGCTGCATCTATGGCATTCATAACAATATCTGGAAGTGTTAATACTACTTCGTCTCTAAGATGTATGGATCCATATAAGTATGATGGATTTTCTCCTTCTATTTTCCATAGTAATGGATTTGAAGTAACATCTATTTCAGTTTTGTTCTGTTCAACATCTGGATTAAATAAGTTAAATCCAAAAGCTACTAATATCAATGCTACTGTAATTATCAATGTTAGTATGATTGTTAGATATTGTTTTCTCTCCATAGTTTTTCCCTACCTTAAAACCTCAATTTCAAAAACAACAAGGTGTTTATAAAATTCGTGGACAACTATGATTAGCTATCTAATTTCTTTGGCATATGTCTAAAAAGGTTTACAACAGCATATAAACCAAGAATAATAGTTAATGGTAACAAGATAAACTCAAAATGTGCCTCACCAAAATCATTAATCCGAGCAGAAAAAACATAATCATTTGAGAAATATGCCCAAAGAAACGAAATATACAACACTATGCTATTGGCAATAAGACAAGTTATGCCGATACCACATAGCAACAATTTTGGTTGAGACATTGGTGTATTTCGTCTGATAACGCTCACCTACTAATGTTATATTTCAATTTTGAGGTTTATAAGGCTTGTTTGACAGTTCTCTCCGAATCCAGATGGTTCTGTTATTTTGAAAATATGGACATAAGATTTCACTTGTTTGAAAGATAGGTATGAAAAAGTTTGGATCTTAGGTTTATTTTATCCATAGATAATGCTTAAATAAGACATGTATAATAACACGAACGAAATATTGTTTAAAAATTTGATGACCTATGGAGTTGAGTCTAACAAAAGAGATTAAACAGATAATATCAGTATTTCTGATGATAATACTGCCACTGATCGTAATTGGCTTAGGAATATTTTTCGAAGTTATAAATGCATGGTATTTTATACTCTCTGTGATATGGTTTGCCATGGGAGTTATCTTTTTTAGTGCAGTTAATTAACCTAAAATTTTAAGTATATTTTAAAGAAAAAAACTAAATTATTGTGCGATATTGCATTTCGATAGAATGACATCAGTTTTTACAAGTTTAAATCCAAAAATACAGAAACTATTAGACTTAAAAAATATTGAAAAACCTACTGAACCTCAAACTTTAGCCTTTCCACAGGTAATAAAAGGTGAGAACGTTCTTTTAATAGCTCCAACAGGTTTGGGTAAAACAGAAGCTGCTCTTTTACCAATATTTCATAATTTTTTAAAAACAAAAGAATTAGCTACTGAACAAGATAAAAAAGATGACGGGATATCAATTCTTTATATTACTCCCCTTCGAGCATTGAATAGAGATATGCTTCGGAGAACTTTTGAATGGGGTAGACAACTAGGAATTGAGATTGCTGTTAGACATGGTGACACTTCACAGAGTGAGAGAGCTCGCCAATCAAAAGATCCTCCAGATATGCTTATTACAACACCTGAAACATTTCAAATACTTTTTATAGGTAAAAGACTAAGAGAACATTTACGTGACGTAAAATGGGTTATAGTTGATGAAATACATGAGTTAGCTGGGGCTGAAAGAGGCGCGCAACTTGCTGTTGCCTTAGAAAGACTTTATGAATTAACATCTGAATCCGGTCATAGTTTTCAAAGGATAGGTTTGTCTGCTACTGTTGGTTCACCAAGTGAAGTGGCATGTTTTCTTGGTGGTTTTAAAAATAATAGTTTTCGTGATGTAGCTATCCTTGAGGTTGATGTAACTAAACATATTGATCTAAGAGTGGAGTTTCCCTCGGTTAAAAAAAAGGATTATGCTGATGCAAATCGTCTTTCGATTGAACCAGTATCTTTTGCGTCACTTAGAAAATGTAAAGAATTTATTAATAATCATGTTTCAACTCTTCTTTTTATTAACACTCGAGATGGAGCTGAAATTTTAGCATCTCGTTTTAATCAATTAGAAGATGATATACGTATTGGTGTTCATCATGGTTCCCTTGCAAAAAATGCTCGTATAGAATCTGAGGATGATTTCAAAAATGGGAGACTTAGATCATTAATTTGCACATCATCCCTTGAGCTAGGGATAGATGTTGGAAACACTGATTTTGTAATACAATATAATTCTCCAAGGGAGGTAAAAAGGATTTTACAGAGAGTTGGAAGATCTGGACATAGTATCGGAAAGACTTCAAAAGGAATAATACTGACTGCAACACCGGAGGACCTTGCAGAAAGCCTTGTCATAGCTCGGAGAGCTTTAAAAGGCGAAATTGAATCTTTGAAAGTAAGGCAAAACCCTCTCTCTGTTCTTACTAATCAGATTATCTCCATTGCCTTAGAATATGGAAAAATAAAAAAGGAAAAAATGTACAATATAATCAAAAGATCTTATCCGTTTTATAATTTACAAAAAGATGTTTTCACTCTTGTTCTAAATCAACTACAGCGCCAACGTAGCATCTGGATGGAAAACAACGAGTTTATTATTAAACGAAGAAATTCAAGGCATTATTTCCTTGATAATATCTCAATGATTCCTGATGAAAAAACATACATGGCTGTGGATATAAGCTCCAGGAAAAAAATAGGTAAACTTGACGAAAGCTTTGTGCTGAATTATGGTTTTGAGGGATCCAGGTTTATACTCAGGGGGAAACCATGGACTATTATAAAAAAAGAAGATGATGAAATACTTGTATCTCAGTCAAAAGAAATAGGCAATGTTCCATCGTGGACCGGGGAAGATATACCTGTACCTTTTGAAGTAGCCATGGAAGTAGGAAGACTAAGAAAGCTTGCTGCGGGAAAATCCGAAATCAATAATTATCCATGTGATAAAGAAACATTTGAAAAATTTCAACAACAGATTGATAACCAAAAAAAACAGGGGTTTATAGTACCGGATGACAAAACTATTACAATTGATGTAGAAGATAAGAACCTGGTGATAAATGCTTGTTTCGGAACGAAGGTAAATGAAACACTGGGGCGATTAATATCTGCAATCCTTGCACAATATATTGGAGAGAGCATAGGGATTAACAGTGACGCTTATAGGATTAACCTTGAACTGCCTGGATGTATTCCTGCTGATAGGGTCAAAGATATCCTTTTAAAAACCAAACCTGAAACCTTAGAATATTTGTTGAACACTATTTTAAAGAATTCAACATATATAAGATGGCAACTTGTTCATGTGGCAAGGAAATTTGGTGCTATTAGAAAAGAATTTGATTATAAAAACATAGGATCAAAAAAACTGTTCACACTTTTTGAAAACAGTCTAATATTTGACGAGGCGATTGACAAGATAATCTGGGAGCGAATGGACATCGAGAATACTCAAAAAATTTTTAGTGAAATTCAATCCGGTAAAATAGAGATTCATATTCAAAGGCTTTCACCTATTTCTCTTGCAGGACTTGAAACCATTAGAGGGCTGATGGTTCCAAAACGGGCGGATAGATCAATTCTTTTGGCTTTGAAAAAGCGTTTAGAAGGCGTAGATATATCATTTGTTTGCATTAATTGTAATCATAAATGGAGTACAACTGTTGGACGATCAGATTCTCATCCTAAATGTCCAAGATGTGATGCTATAAAAATCGTGGTTTTACGCAGGTACAATAGAGATTTAGCAGGTCTTCTTACAAAAAAACAAAGAACAAAAGAGGAAAATAAAGAGGTAAAAAGATTATATAAAAATGGTAGCTTGGTTCTAACATATGGAAAACATGCAGTTATGGCGTTAATGGGTAGAGGAATCGGACCAGATACTGCTGCAAGAATTTTAAGAAGATACAATGCGCAGATGTTGGAAAAATCAGATGAACTGCAAATGAAGTTTTTAAAGGATATTCTTAAAGCAGAGTTAAACTATGCAAGAACACGAGGTTTTTGGGACAACACATAAAAATATAATAGTATATTCCTAAATTGGATGGATATTGAGGATTTACTTGACAGGATACTCCCTATTGAGAAAATATTAGGATTAATTTGGATAATAAGCTGGGTTTGCGCTATCTGGGTATATCATATTCAATTCTTTTTAACAGGTCTTTTCTGTCTTTTCCTTGTTGTTTTAATCCTTGGTTTTTTTGATAAAAAAGAAGAAGAAATGCTGAAACTTCCGATTGTTTTCTCAATGGATGAAAACACCCGGACGTTAACTGTTCAAAAAATTTATGATAAATATACTTCTTTAAAGTATCTCAGTATAGATAGCTCAAGGTATTCTGATGGTATAGATGCAGTTAGTGTTTCATCAGATATTGATACTGCTAGTCCTGCTGAGGTTGGTAAATGAATTCAAAAACTTATTGAGAATATGGTTTTTTCTCTTGGTGAAAATGCTGGTAGGAATTTTATTAACAGGTTAAAAAAACGTCTTGGTAAAGCTTATCTTCTTAGAATTGAGGAGATGGGTATTAATCTTTACATGATAGAGTTAAGACATAATTTGATGTGGTAAATTCTTTTGTGATTTTTTTTCATGCCCGAGTTCAATCGTCGATAAACGATGGATAAATCGACAATTTTAAATACACATTTCTATTATTAGAATTATGGGGATTTAAAAATGAAAGACATAGGAATTGTAAGTTATGGAGCAAACATACCCCGCATGAGGATAAAAATAGAAGATATTGCATCTGTATGGGGTAAAAACGGTAAAACAATAAGCAAAGGACTAGGAATAAACGAAAAATCAGTTCCCTCAGTAGATCAAGATACAGCAACAATAAGCGTGGAAGCGGCACGTGCAGCACTACAAAGATGTAAGATTAATCCAAAAGATATCGGAGCTATTTATATTGGGAGTGAATCTCATCCATATGCAGTTAAACCTACTGGTACAATCGTTGGCGAGGCAATTGGTGCAACACCTGATCTTATGGTTGCTGACTATGAATTTGCCTGTAAAGCAGGAACAGCGGGCATACAAACTTGTACAGCACTAGTCAAAGGAGATTTTATAAAATATGGATTAGCAATTGGTGCTGATACTGCACAAGCAGCACCAGGCGATGCATTAGAGTTTTCTGCATCTGCCGGTGGAGCAGCATATATTATCGGCAAAGAAGATGTTATTGCAACAATTAATCATACATATTCGTTTACGACAGATACACCTGATTTCTGGAGAAGAGCTGAAAGAAAATACCCATCTCATGGTGGCAGATTTACCGGTGCACCGGCATATTTCAAACATGTCACAAGCTGTGCAAAAAACCTCATGGAGATAGTAGGTACAAAACCTGAGGATTATAATTACGCAATTTTCCATCAACCAAATGGTAAATTTCCTATAAAAGCCGCGAAACTACTTGGTTTTACTATGGATCAAATAAAACAGGGATTGGTCGTCCCATTTATTGGTAACACCTATTCAGGTGCTTCTTTAGTAGGGCTTGCCTCAGTTTTAGATGTTGCTAAACCTGGAGATAAAGTATTTCTTACCAGCTATGGATCTGGAGCGGGTAGTGATGGCTTTGACATAACAGTAACAGGTAAAATAAAGGATTTAGCTCGTGAAAAAGCTCCAACAATTGCACAAATGATAGAAAATAAGGAATATATTGATTATGGCAAGTATGCGAAGATTACTGATCTTTTATTTTGGGAGTGATAAAAAATGAGAGATGTAGCCATTATTGGAGTAGGACTTACAAAATTTGGTGAGCTTTGGGATAAATCATTTCGTCAGCTGATTGCTGAAGCTGGGTCAAAAGCTATTCTTGATTCAGGTATAGGAGGAAAAGAAATAGATGCAATGTACATTGGTTCTATGAGTTCAGGTCGTTTTATAGGACAGGAACATGTTGGGGCTTTAGTGGCAGATGCATCTGGTTTTTCACATCGTCATATACCTGCTACTCGTGTTGAAGGAGCTTGTGCTTCAGGTGGTCTTGCTGTTAGAGAGGGTTTTTTGTCTATCGCATCTGGTATGAATGACATCGTGGTTGTTGGTGGTATAGAGAAAATGAATGATGTAGCTGGTGCTACGGCTACTGAAACTCTTATCATGGCTGCTGATCAGGAATGGGAGGCATTTTTTGGTGTGACATTCCCTGGTTTGTATGCTATGATTGCTATGAAACATATGCGTGATTATGGGACAACAAAGGAGCAACTTGCTCAGGTTGCTGTGAAAAACCATGCAAATGGTGCATTAAATCCATATGCTCAATACCAACGGGAAATCACATTGGAGCAAGCTATAAATGCAGCACCTGTTGCTTATCCGTTAGGTCTTCTTGATTGTTCTCCTGTTACTGATGGTGCAGCATCAATTGTGCTTTGTGCTGCTGATAAGGCTAAAAAGTATACTGACAAACCGGTTAAAATCCTTGGATCTGGGCAGGCTTCCGATACTCTTGCATTACATGCTAGGAGAGATATTTGTACATTGGATTCTACTGTTTATGCTGCAAAGATGGCTTATAAACAGGCAAATATGACACCCAAAGATGTTGATCTAGCAGAGGTACATGACTGTTTTACTATCGCAGAAATATGTGCTATTGAGGATCTTGGTTTTGTGAAAAAAGGGGAAGGTGGCGGTGCTATTGAAAAAAAGATCACCACTTTGGATGGGTCATTACCAGTTAACACTAGTGGTGGTTTAAAATCAAAAGGACATCCTGTTGGGGCAACAGGTGTTGCTCAGATGGTAGAAATAACTCAGCAGTTGCGTGGTGAAGCAGGAAAAAGACAGGTTAAAAACGCAAACATTGGACTTGCTCATAATGTTGGTGGTTCTGGTGCAACCTGTGTTATTCATATTTTGGAGGCGGTCTAAAATGAAATCAAATGTGGCACGTTTTTGGAGGGAGATACCGCAGAGATATAATCTTATGGGGAATAAATGCGGATCTTGTGAACGAGTGTTTTTTCCACCTCGTGAAGCATGTCCATATTGTCGGAGAAAAAGTATGGGGAAAATGAAGGATTTTAAACTTGGTGGAAAAGGTGAGATTGTTACTTTTTCTATTATTCATGTTGGACCTGAGGATTTTGAAAAACAGGTTCCTTATCCTATTGCTATTGTTAAGTTGGATGAGGGTCCACAGTTGACAGCTCAGATTGTGGATTGTGATATTAAGGATGTTAAAATTGGTATGCGGGTGGAATCCACGTTTCGT
>JAUWGL010000082.1 GCA_030606465.1 Thermoplasmata archaeon
AATTGTAAAATTAGAAAGATGTTCCACGGCATCAAGTTCACTATAACGTCGTCCTTTCATAAACTGAATCATATAAACCTTAAAACCAGCACCAACAGCTCGTAAACCTAATCCTAAGGCAGCTGTAGTCTTGCCTTTTCCGGATCCTGTATATATATGAATGTATCCTTTTTTCAATGAAATCTCCGCTCCTTGAATCGTCTAGGTTGTTATATTTCTTTCTTTTCCTATATTCACAGATTTCGTCTAAATTTTTGTGATTTTATCTGTCACTTGCGAAAGCTGTGATATTATAGAAACCTTTATTTTTAGGAATTTTATTCGCACCTTCATGCAATTAGAATTAAATGAACAACAAAAAATGATACAAAAGATGGTTAAGGAGTTTGCTGAGAAAGAGGTAGCACCGATAGCTGCAGAACTAGATAAAAAAGGAGAATACCCAACAAAGACACTTGAGAAGATGGCGAAACTTGGTTTTCTGGGGGCTATTGTACCAACTGAGTATGGTGGAGCAGGTCTTGACACAATTAGTTATGCAACAATTGTTGAAGAGATATCAAGAAAATGTGCATCAACAGGTGTTATAACCTCTGTGCATAACTCACTTGTATGTTGGCCTATTATACATTATGGTACAGAAGAACAGAAAAAGAAATATCTTCCAATTCTTGCAAAAGGAGAAAAAATCGGTGCATTTGCAGCAACTGAGCCTAATGCTGGTTCAGATCTTGGTGCGATGCAGACAACTGCAAAACTCAAGAGCAACAAATACATAATAAATGGAGATAAAACATTTATTACAAGTGGTTCTGAGGCAGGTATAATTATTGTTTTTGCTGTGACTGATAAAAGTGCAGGGCCAAAGGGAATCAGTGCATTTATTGTTGAAAGCGATATGAAAGGTTTTAAGGTAGGCAGCATTTTTGATAAGATGGGAATAAATGCCAACTTGGTATCGGAACTTATCTTTGAAGACATGGAGATTCCCAAAGAAAACCTTCTGGGTAAAGAAGGAGATGGTTTCAAAATTGCTTTGGGTGCATTGGATGGCGGAAGGATTGGTATTGCTGCGCAAGCTGTTGGTATTGCCCAAGCGTGTCTTGATGAAAGTATTGAGTATTCTAAACAGCGTCAGCAGTTTGGTAGACCTATTGCAAAGTTCCAAGCTATTCAGTGGATGATTGCTGATATGGCTACTAGTATTGAAGCAGCACGATACCTTGTGTATAATGCAGCTTATACAAAAGACAAAGGAGAAGGACGTTTTTCGAAAGAGGCGGCTATGGCAAAGTTGTTTGCTTCTGAGACGGCTATGGATGCTGCGATTAAAGCAGTACAAATACATGGCGGCTATGGTTACACAAAGGAATATACTGTTGAGCGTTTATTCCGTGATGCTAAGATAACAGAGATTTATGAGGGTACTTCAGAGATTCAACGTTTAGTTATTTCTGGAAGTCTTCTCAGATAAAACAATAGAGAGGAATTATCTATGGGGGAGTTCGATTACAAAAAAGAATGCGAGAGTTGGCAATGGAATATTCCTGAGAAGTATAATATTGGTTATGATTGTGTTGATAAACATACCAAAACAAACAAGAAAAACAAAGTAGCTCTTTTTTGGGAAGATGGCGATGGAGACACAGATAAGTTTACTTTTCAAGAGATGAAAAATCTTACCGATAAATTTGGTAATGTTCTTAGAAATCTTGGTTTTAAAAAAGGCGATAGATTCCTAATAAGACTTCCTAATCTTCCACAGTTTCAAATATCGTTTCTTGGCGGTGTAAAAATTGGTGCTGTCCCTATTCCATCTAGTGTGATGTTTAGAACCCATGAAATAGAATACCGAGTTAATGATAGTAGTTCAAAAGCAGTTATTACAACCTCAAAATATGTTGAAGCAGTTAATAAAATAAAAAACAAGTGTCCCACATTAGAACATATTATAATTGTTGATGATGCATATGATGATCAGCTTGACTATAGCGAACTGATGAAAGAGGCTTCTAGGAATTTAGAATTAGAACCTACAAAGAAAAATGATATGGCGTTTTTCTGTTATACATCTGGTACAACTGGTAACCCAAAAGGTGCTGTACATTTACATCGTTGGGTTTCAGGTAATGACCCAAGTGTGCTTTTCTGGCAGCAGGCAAAAGAAGATGATCTGTTGGCTCATACTGGTGATCTTAACTGGATTTTTCCCCTAGGAAATGGTTTTCTTTACCCGTGGAGACATGGTATTTCTACATTCATTTACGATGGTAGATTTAACGCTGAGTGTTGGTTTGAACTAATGGAAAAATATAAGATTACAAATCTTGCATCTGTTCCAACTGCTTATCGTATGTTTGTAACCGTAGAAGATGCAGAAAAGAAATATGATCTTTCCAGTCTCAAGCATTGTATTTCTGCTGGAGAGCCTTTGAATCCGGAGGTTATCAAGAAATGGAAGAAAATGTTTAATCTAGATATCTATGATGGCATTGGTATGACAGAGATCATGGTTTATCTTTCAAATATTGAAGGTATGAAAGTTAAACCTGGTTCATGTGGAAAGCCGCAACCTGGAAAAATATGTGCAATTGTTGATGAAAATGGTAAACCAATTAAACAAGGCGAACCAGGGGTTCTTGCAGTGAAACAGACTGATCCTGGTTTATTCAAGGAGTATTGGAATAAACCCGAGAAAACAGATCATAGTTTTAAGAATGGATGGTTCCTCACTGGAGATGTTCTTTACCAGGATGAAGATGGTTATTTCTGGTTTAGCGGCCGTGATGATGATCTGATTATGGCTGCTGGTTATCGTATTTCACCTTTTGAGGTTGAGTCAGCAATTATTTCGCATCCTGATGTTTTGGAATGTGCAGTGGTTGCAAGTCCTGATAAAATGCGTGGTGTGATTGTTAAAGCATTTGTTATTCTTCATGATAAGACTAAAGGCTCTGATGATCTTGTAAAAGATATTCAACAGCATACCAAAATGGTTGCTGCGCCTTACAAGTATCCTCGAGAAATCGAGTTTGTTGAAGAGCTTCCTAAAACCCAGAGTGGCAAGATTAAAAGAAAGGAACTTAGAGAGTTAGAAAAAGAAAGGAAAGGAGTGAAATAAATGAACATAATTGTTTGTGCAAAACAAGTTATTGATGTATCTGAAATGAAGGTTGACCCAAATACTAAAAAACCAATTTTGCAGGGTGTACCTCAGAAGATAAGCGACATTGATAAAAACGCAATGGAAGAAGCCATAAAAATCAAAGAGAAGCATGGTGGTAAGATAACAGTTGTAACTGTTGGACCAAGTGATGCAAAAGAAAGAATAAAAGAATTACTTGCAATGGGCGCTGATGAAGGAATACTTGTATCTCATCCAGAAAAATATGATTACCATGTGATATCATCACTACTGGCTGAGGCTATTAAGAAGATTGGTGAGTATGACATAGTGCTATGTGGAGAGGCATCTATTGATATGTTCTCTGGACAAGTAGGGCCACGAGTGGCTGCTCTACTAAATATTCCTCAGATTACTTATGCTCAAAGTGTTACTGCTGAAAAAGATAAAGTAACAGCGGAGCGTAATATGGGTGATAAAGCAGTGACAACAGAGTCAACTTATCCAGTGTTAATTACCGTTACAAAAGAAAGCAATGAACCTCGTCTGCCAAGTCTTATGCAGATTCTTGGTGCTGCAAACAAACCAATTAATGATTGGACTGCTGATTCTCTTACTAGTGGTTTAAACCCGATGGTTGATACAGTTGAACTAAAAGGCATCTCCATGGAGAGAAAGAATGTAATCTATCAAAATGATCTCGATGAATCAGTGAGTAAACTTGTTGATAGTCTTACTAAAGAAGGAGTGCTGAGGTGATAAAAAATGGTAATTGTTTATTCTGATGATAAAAAATTAACCTTCGAGCTCTTATCAAAAGGTAGTGAACTTGCAAAAGGACTTGGTAAAAAACTAACTGCTGTAATTATTGGAAAAGCAGATGATAATCTTGCAAAAGAATACATATCATTTGGTGCTGATAATGTATTTATCGCAGAAACTAGCATAGACTCATTTAAAGCAGAGGAATATACAGATATTCTTGGGAACATTGTAAAAGAAACCAGCGCAGAGACAATTCTTATTGGTTCTAATAAGAATGGTAAAGAACTAGCATCCCGTCTTGCAGGTAAAATTAATGCTGGTTGTGTTATTGACTCAACAAATGTTTATCTAAAAGACAAGAAATTAACTGCTGAACGTGTTGTTTACAGTGGTAATGCAATTGCTGTTGAACAATTCAACTCAAAACCATGTATTGTAACAGTTCCATCCAAGGTTTTTGACCCATTGAAAAAAGATGGTGGTCGTAAAGGGGAAATTGTTAAAAAGAAAATTGAAGTAGAGAAATCGGCATCTAAGATTCTGAAGGTTCAAGATATGAAAACAGGTGATGTTAATGTTGAAGATGCTGAAATTATTGTCTCATGTGGTCGTGGTTTCAAAAACAAAGATGATATAAAACTGGTTGATGAACTAGCAAAGGTCTTAAAAGGTAAAACAGTTGGTTGTAGTCGTCCTATTGCTGCTGATTTGAAATGGTTGTCTGAAGATCACTGGATAGGTCTTTCAGGTCACAAAGTAAAACCCAAACTGTACATCGCTGCTGGTATCAGTGGTCAGATACAACATATCGCTGGTATGCGTGACTCTGGAATTATTGTTGCAATCAACAAGGATTCTGAAGCGCTTATTTTTAAATCTGCGGATTATGGTATAGTGGGAGATCTTTACGAGGTTCTTCCAAAACTTACAAATGCAGTTAAAGAAAAAATGGGCTAAATCCCCATCTTTTATCTCTTCATTTAAATAGATTATTCATTGTGGGGGTCATATAGATATGAATAGAGTTGAGGATAGGAAACTAATTGAAAACATTCCAAAAGAAAAACTTGCTGATTTTATATTCATACATCTACGAGATA
>JAUWGL010000061.1 GCA_030606465.1 Thermoplasmata archaeon
TATTGATGGGTTTCGTACAGACATTACAATGGGTTCTTTTATGCGCCAAATTTACAGAATATTTCTTAATGATCGGAAACTTCCGAACATTGTTAATCTTAACATTTTTGAAAAATATTTAATAAGTGAAGGATTTAAAGATATTGATATTATAAATCTTAAGAAATATATTAGACGATATATCATTATGGTTTTTCTTATTGAATTTCCTTTTATTGTTTATTCACTAGTTAAGAATATTAAATTATCAAGGGGAAATAAAATGATGGCTCAGAAACAAAGTCACCAAGGTAAGTATATACTTGATGTAATTATTGGAGTTAGCAAAATTGTTGAATATAATGTAATTACAGCAATTAAAATGGAGAAATAATTCTGGTGATATCAAAGTTTAACGAAAATTTATCCATGTTTTTAGTCGTCACATTTTAATAATAGAATCATTATTCTGCCTATCCTATGAAACAGGCAGATAAATGTGTTTCGTGTGGGAAAGGATTACTTGAGCAAGGTTCTACTACATTTCCATGTCCAATGTGTGAAACAGTTATTGGCAGATGTACAAGTTGCAGAGAACAAAGTGTACAATATATCTGTCCGAAATGCAGATTCACAGGACCATAAAAAGAGTCAAATATGAGGTGACAACAGATTATGGGGGAAGTAATAGGTCTTATACGTGTAATGCCTGGTGAAGTAATTAGTGATGAGAAACTTCAGAAAATGATAGATGACATAAAAGCAGTTATTAAACCACCGGCGAAAGTCGGGAGAATTGATATTAAAAACATTGCTTTTGGGTTAAAAGGACTTGATGTCACTGTTATGGTACCAGACGATGCCGGCGGTCTTGATCCTATAGCTGAAAAAATTTCAAATGTTGAAAACGTTGAAAGTGCAGAAGTAACAGATGTCGGTCGTGTTTAAACTTAGGAAGCAGTCTTTGGTTTTTTAATGTGATCTGAAAAACTTTGTAATGCATGATTACCCATTTCTGTAGGATAATACACCGGGTAGGCAGAGTTGCTTGTATCACCATCTATAAGCTCTGCCATGTACATTTTTTTAATATGCCATTTAACAGTATGATGATTAAGATCTAATGCATGTGCAATTTCAAGTAGATGTTTTCCAGGATTACCCTGCAAGTAGGTCATTATGTCCCTAGCGTTTTTGTTTCTAAGGATGGATTCTGCAATTGCCTCTTTTCTTGCTGCTATACCGCCTTCAACTAGGTAGAATACCCTTTTCCCACCGATAGCCCTGCTTCTTACAAGATTTGTCTGTTCTAATTTACGCAGATGCCATGCTGCATTACTTGGTTTTAAATCAAGTTCACGTGCTATCTCACGGAGATGTGAGCCAGGGTACTCATCAATGTATTCATACAAATTCTTTCTAACCTCAGTATCTAGCACGTTCTCCGCTGTTACATATTTTATACCACCAAATGTGAAAAAAGTGATAATAGTCGCAATGATTGCTATTATCACTGCTATAGAAACTCCTATGGTGATATCGGGTCGTATAGGTTCAGCTGCTACAACACTTTCAGCTGTGAAAATCAGTAACAGTAGAAAAATAGGTAAACCTATCAATATTTTTCTAAATATTTGCATATATTATCCCATCCTTTAGATACTGTTTTGGCATCCCAACAGTACAATACTAAAACAGGTGAATACTTAAAAAGTTTACTTATGTGCAAAAAAACCTGTTATTTCACCTTTTTTGTTTTCAATTCTAACAAAACCAAAACGTTCAAACTGAATAATCTCAGCAGTTTTAATTTTTGAAACTGCTTCCTCTGCAAATCCTTCTATTTTTTCAAGGCTGTCCGGGTTGAATTTTTCATTTTTAAAAAGGACATGTGGAATAAAAACATTCATTTTAACGAAATTATCTGTCGTCCATTGGATCTTCAATGAACCAGAAATCAACTTCTCACCAAGGCATTCACCAAAAACAGTTTCTTTGTTTTTCTTTTTTATTTTGACATTAAACAAGTCTTTTAACCGGAAAACATCACCTGTTTTCAGTTTTTCCATGTCTGATTTTTGAACATAAAAAGTATCATCGGTTTTTATTGTTCTACATCCAAGTTTTTTATCAGTTGGATGAAGATCTATTGATTTTTTTATCTTTGGCGCATTTTCAACAACAAGTTTCACAGGACCATTCACAAAAAAATAACGCCTGGCAACAGGGTCAACTATTTTTCTATTAGCAGCCTCTACAAGACCAAAGGTTACATTTGATTCAGATTTAGAAATACCCTGAGAAAAAACAAAATTTTTGATAGCCTCTGGTAATATACCCCGTTTTCTAAGACCACGCAGTGTTGGAAGACGAATGTCATCATAACCCAAGACAAGTCCTTGTTCAATTAGTGGTTTTATTTTACGTTTAGAAACAGGCATACCAGTTATTGACAACCGGGCGAACTCCATGAGATAAGGCTTCCTCAATTTCAGAAGATCGAGAAGACGATAATAACATTCATCCCGAAGCTCATACTCCTTGGTTCGAAAAGGATGGGTTACACCACTAAGGCTATCTTCTATTGCTCCAGCGAAATCATAAGTAGGCCATACTCTGTATTTATCACCCTGCAATGGATGCTCTTTTTCAATAATACGAAAAAGAGTGGGATCACGCATAGCTGTATTTGCACATTTCATATCGCCTCTGAGTCTAAGCACGGTACAATCAAGTGAGGAAGAAATCATTTCTTTCCAGATATCCATGTTTTTATCTGGCGAGCATGATCGACATATACATTCTTTCCCATGATATCGTCCTTTTTTAACTTCATCTGGCGGACAATTACAAACGTACACATCTCCTTGTTTTATCAACTGCTCTGCAAGCTTGTAATGTTTATCAAGATTATCTGAAGTATGATACTCCTTATCCCATTCAATACCAAGCCAACATAGATCCTCTTTTTGTACATCATAGAATTCAAGCTGTGCATTCTCAGGGTTAGTATCATCGAAACGAAGGATAAATTTTCCATCATACATACGTGCATATTCATAGTCAACAATAGAGGCTTTTGCATGACCAATATGTAGATAGCCATTGGGCTCTGGTGGAAAACGAGTAACAACTTTTCCTTTCTCTGCAGTTGGTAGATCGGGTAATGAAAAATCTCTTTCCTTTTTTTCTTTTATTAGTAGTTCAGGAGCCTTTTTTTCCAACTCAGAAACCTGCTCATCTAGGGGTATTTTATTTACATCAGCTACAACCTTGTTTACAACTGGAATAATTTCTTTCGGAGAAAAACCATTTTTTTGTAAAACCGCGATGACTTTTCCTATAACCGCTTTAGAGTTGGCTTTACCATTAAATGTTATAGCATTTTGTAGTGCATAAATCCTTGCAGTTTTTTTTATTTTGTCAGGTGACATGTTCCTCTTATTTCTCTCTTTTTATTGAATATTCTGCAAGTTTTAGTAGTATTTGTTTAGCTTCGGAGTCAGGTAGAATATCAAGTTGTTTTTTTGCTTTTTCACAGTAATTTATTGCTGTTTGTTTAGCATGTTCTATTGATCCTGTTTTGTTGAATAAGTTGTAGGCTTGTTTTATTTGTTGTTCTGTTGCGTTTTTATTTCCAAATATTATTTCCAGGAGTTTTTTATCTTCTCCCTGGGCGTTGTTTAGGCTGTGAACTGCGATCAGGGTTTTTTTTCCGTTTCTTATGTCATTTCCAATGTCTTTTCCAAGTGTTTCCTCATTGCTGCTCATATCTAGATAGTCATCATGTATTTGAAAAGCTAAGCCCAGGTTTTTACCATACTCGTTTAAAGCTTGTGATTGTTCTTTGGTTCCACCACCTAGTATTGCTCCTGCTTCTGCCGCGTACATGAAAATCACAGCGGTTTTTTTCAGTATCATTTCAAGGTATTCATCTTCAGTTACAATTTGTCTTTGTTCAAATTCAATGTCTAGTTGCTGTCCTTCACATATTTCACGTATGCAGTCAATAAGACCATATTCCACGTTTTTAAAAACAGAAAGATCACCCTGTATGTCATGCATAGCTTCAAAGGCTTTAGTAAAAAGTAGATCTCCTGCTATGATAGCAACAGGTTCACCGAATTTAATATGCACTGTAGGAATATTCCGTCTGAGTTTGGATTTATCCATGATGTCATCATGAATAAGTGTGAAATTATGAATAAGTTCAAGGGATAGAGATAATGGTATAACCCGGGTTATGTCTCCTCTTACTGCTTCACAAGCGATCATAGCCATACATGGCCGTAATCTCTTCCCGCCTGCTAATGGGAGATGACGGGCAGCATCATAAAGAGTCTCGGGTCTGCCGTTTTTTAAATATTTTTCAAGTTGTTGATTAAAAAAATCTGCTCTTTTTTTTAACTCCTGCCTCACATCCATGAATCTACCTCAACATCTGCCATTTTAGTAACACTGTCCGCTCCTGCTAGAAACATTGCTGCACGTAGTTCTTTAATGATTGTATTTATTTCAAATAAAACAGACTCTGCATCCTTATCTGCTGGGCTTAGTAGAACTCGTGCTATTCCAGCAGCACTTGCTCCAAGCGCTAGAGCTTTAGCTGCATCAAGACCATGTCTGATACCACCTGTTGCAATAATAGGTAGCTCCCAACCTGTTGCATCACCAACCTCAAGAATAGATAATGGCGTGGGAATACCCCAATCCCAGAAAGTTTTACCTCCACGTTCATGAAGTTTATCATTAATCATATTAGCCCGATAATGTTCTATCGCAGAAAAAGAAGTACCACCAAGACCGCCTACATCAATCCCTGCAATTTTGGTTTTTGAAAGTCTCTCTGCAACATTAAAAGATATACCTGCACCTGATTCTTTAACAACCACAGGAGTATTAAGATCATCAGCAAGCTGTTTTATAGCGGATAAACATCCTTTTGCATTTGCTTCGCCTTCTGATTGTATAACTTCTTGTAGAAAATTAAGGCATATCACAAAAACATGAGCATCAATCATATCAATCATTTTTTGTGCATTTTCAAGTGTTTTTTTAGGCCCCCATAAAACAAGCTGTGAGGCTCCAATATTTGCTAAACGCAGTGGAATATCATAGTTTTTTACAATACCATATGTATCCTTTAAATCTGGATTCTCCAATGCTGCTCTTTGAGAGCCTACGCCCATACCAATCTGATATTTTTCTGCAGCAGCTGCAAGATTTTCATTTATTTTTTTAGCCTTGATATAACCTCCAGTCATACCAGCAATAACAAGGGGTGCACTCAGTTTTTTTCCAAAAAGCTTTGTAGTAAGATCCACTTCATCCTTGTTTATCTCAGGGAGAGCATTATGCATTAGTTTTACATCATCCCAGAAGTTATGATGAGATGCCACATTTTTCTCCAATGAGATGCGTATATGTTCATGTTTTCTGCTTTCAGTTTGGTTCATATTTTTTTAAACCCCCATTATTATAGTGCTTTTGGTTTTCTCTCCAACTAAAACCTTGTATAATCTATCAGGTTTATTACCATTTAGTAAAACCGTGTCAACTCCGAGATTTGCTATTTTCTTTATAGTTTCAATTTTTCCTTTCATCCCTCCTGTTACATCTGCATGTTTATCTAAAGATGTTGAGAGCTGTTTTAATTTATCTAGTGTAATTGTTTCAATGAATTCTGCATTTTTATCGGTTTTTGGATTTGAAGTATATAACCCATCTTCATCAATTACAAATATTGCTTTTTCTGGTTTGAAATATTCTGCAAGTATCTGTATGAGAAGATCACCTGAGCAGATTGAAAAACCAAGTTTTTTATCAAGTGTTACATCTCCAAAAGTAACTGGTGTGAACCCTTGATTTAGATAATCTTTGAAGATATCGTAATTCATTTTTGTAGGTTTATGATCATCAAGTTT
>JAUWGL010000170.1 GCA_030606465.1 Thermoplasmata archaeon
AAACTTGAATGGCAGGATACCAACAAGTTCATCATCTTTTTTAACAAGAACCGGCTCAAACTTTTTTTCTTTAAACATTTCCAAAAAATCAACCAACGAATCATATGTTTTCCTGATAGTTTCATCATTAATATCCTTGATTTTTGTAGTTTTATCAACTTCTGCCCGGGTACAAATTTCCTCAGCGATAGCTCCACTAAGATTAATGTTTACAGCTAATGTTCTAACAATATCAGTGTTACTTTCTTTTAACAAACCTGTGAACTCTTCTAGGGTTAAACCAAAAGGATTAATCTGACTTGGTGGTGGAACATATTGTTCTCGACCCTTTATTTTTCTATGCGCCCAACGTTGTCTAATAAGAGGCAGTATTATTTTTTCCTCTGGATCTGTCAGAATGATATTTCCATCAGAAAAAAACTCAATTATAAGTACATATTCTCCTTCTTTCTTACTGACTTTCAGTTTTATTATCCTATCAAATTCATGTTGCATTATTTCTGTTATTCTTCCATTTAGAAGATATTTCCGAAGCGTCATCGCAAAAGTCGAGGGTTTTAATGGCGTCTCTAACTGTTTTTGTGTAATGCAAATAAACCTGCCATTTCTAATATAGATGGACTCTTTTTGTTTAGTCTGAATATTTTTAACTCTAATAAGAATCTCGTCACGAGATAGTTGATATATTTTCTCCATGTGACATCCTATGAGCTCTTGAAGTTCTGAAGTAATCACATAGATGTCAAATGATGATAATTGTCGTTCCATTTTACAAGGGCATATATCTTGCATTATTAAAAAAGACTGCCGTATTGAGTATTTTCAAAAGAAAAAAGAGGAGGAGATGGGATGGGAAGGAATGGGATGAAACCTAATGAAATAAATATGTGGCAGAAATGCCAGCTGTGCTGGCATGTCCCCCGTAGCTTACGTCATTCTAATATCCTGAAGGTTACTTCTCATTTATATATGTAAAATGGGGGTCGTTGAAAGTATTCAGTTCCATGGAATACTTTTACTCACCTCTTAGAAGATATTATATTTAATTGTCTTATTAGTAGCTAGTAATATGGCAAAAACAGGTGTTGCAAACCTTCCACTTCATGGCGGTAAAGCACCAAAATGGTTATTCAGAAGAATGGTAAAACTATCCAGAGGTATCACAGATGTGGTAATACATGAATATGGGCGAGATGAGTTTTTGCGTAGACTTGCTGATCCGTTTTGGTTTCAAGCCCTGTCATGCGTTCTTGGATTTGATTGGCATTCCAGTGGTACGACTACGGTTACATGTGGTGCTTTAAAAGAGGCAATTGATCCTCAGGAGCATGGTTTTGCAATAACAGGTGGCAAGGGAAAGGCATCGAGGAAAACACCTGAACAGATTGAAGAGATCGGAGAACTTTATAATCTTTCTACTGCGAAAATTGATGAATTGAAATATTCTAGTCGCATGGCTGCAAAAGTTGATAATACGGCTGTTCAGGATGGTCATAACTTGTATCATCATGTTTTTTTATTTGCAGAGGATGGTCTTTGGAGTGTCATCCAACAAGGTATCAACACGGATATTAACTATGCACGTCGTTATCATTGGTTATCTGATAACTTTGATAGTTTTGTTTTGGATCCTCATAATGCTATTCTTGGGGAAAAAGCACAGAATAATGTTCTGAATATGGTTTCTAAAAAAAGTAAAAGTTGTCAGAAAACATGCGTTGATCTTGTTTGTGATAATCTTCGTCATCTTCAAAACGACTGGGCAACTCTTACAAGAGTTAGTAATCAAACTACTTTAGATGAATGGAATGGAAACAAGAAACAAATTGTTAATATTGAATATCTAA
>JAUWGL010000059.1 GCA_030606465.1 Thermoplasmata archaeon
ACTAGTCTAGTAGTAATCTTTTTAAATGTTTCTAGCATTTGGTTGCTTCTACTGTTTATAAGATATGGTGAATAAATTTGAAAAAATATACCAAATTTGAGAAAGCGCGGATAGTAGGTGCTCGAGCTTTACAGATATCAATGGGGGCTCCTTCTCTGATCAAAATACCGAAGGATGTTATTTCAGCTTTGGATATTGCTATGCTAGAGCTTAAAGAAGATGCTATACCAATAACAGTTAAAAGAGTAGAAGGACTATCAGGATAATTTATCATTAAGAGGAAAACTTTATGGCAGAAGAAAAACCAGCAGAAAAAGAAACACCTAAAAAAGAGGAAGAAAAAGAAGATGACATGATGGCTTCTGAAGAAATCTACATGACCTCAGGTGCTCATATTGGAACCAGGCAGAAAACAGCAGATATCAAAGATTTTATATATAAGGTTAGAAACGATGGATTGTACATTATTGATGTTAAAAAAACCGATGAAAGAATTAAAACAGCTGCAAAACTTATTTCTAAATATAACCCTGAGGATATTTTAGTTGTGTCTGTAAGGCAATATGGTCAAAAACCAATTAAAATACTAGCAGAACACACCGGTATACAAGTCCTTGATGGACGTTTCAGACCAGGTACTCTTACAAACCCAAGTGCAAAAGGTTTCCTTGAACCTGAGCTTCTAATTTTAACTGATCCGCTTGCTGATGTTCAAGCCTTACATGAAGCAAAAAACATTGGTATACCTGTTGTAGGACTCTGTGATACGAACAATGAAATCAAATGTCTTGATTTTGTGATACCAACAAATAACAAGGGAAGACGGGCGCTTGCTCTTGTCTACTGGCTTCTAGCAAGAGCTATACTTAAGGAACAAGGAAAAATAAAATCCTTTGATAGCTTTAAACCCACAGTGGAAGATTTCGAAGCGGAAATTTAAATAGTTTTTTTATTATACCACTCTCTCACACAGTTAAGTAGTCAGTATATTGTTTAAAAGGAGAATAAAGTTTTGCTGGTTAAAGTAAATGATAATATCATACTGGTAGGCACTGCTCATATTTCCAAAGAAAGCGTCGAAGAAGTTAAACAGGCTATTGAAAAATATAAACCAAAAATTGTCGCAGTTGAACTATGTAAACGAAGACACGAGGCTATCACCAAAAAGGACCAATGGGAAAACACCCCGGTTAATAAGCTTCTGAAATCAAATAATGCCTATCTGATGCTTGCACAAACTTTTTTGTCATCCATACAGCGGAAACTTGGCAAAGAATACGGTGTTGAACCAGGTTCTGAAATGATAGCAGCTATGGATGAAGCTAAAAAACATGGTTTAGAGGTAGCTCTCGTAGACCGAGATATTACAATTACTCTTAAAAGAGCCTGGAAAAAAATGGGAGTCCGCGAAAAATTCAGACTTACTTGGGAGTTTCTTAAAGCAATTCTTGGATATGATGAAGAAGAACTTGAAGAATTAGATCTTAAAGAGCTGATGAAGGAAGATGTTATTTCTGCGATGATGAAAGAATTCGGTGAAATCGCACCAAGTGTTAGTACTGTGTTAATCCATGAGCGTGATGAATATATTGCTAAAAAAATCCTTGATGAAAGTAAAAAAGGAAGAGTTGTAGCTGTTGTTGGTGCAGGTCATCTTAAGGGTATTAAAAAATATCTGGAACAAAAAGAAGTAGATGTTGATTTAAAAGAGTTAGAATATGTCCCTAAAAAACGTTTCAGCGTTTTGAAAACAATTGGTTATAGTATACCTGTTCTTTTTGTTGTTTTAATTGTTTATGGTTTTTATACTAAAGGATCTGGTTTAGTATTGGAGATGTTTCTTTATTGGTTTCTTATCAATGGTATTTGTTCAGCTAT
Source organism: Thermoplasmata archaeon (assembly GCA_030606465.1). Lineage (GTDB taxonomy): Archaea > Thermoplasmatota > E2 > DHVEG-1 > DHVEG-1 > JAUWGL01. The sequence goes on from JAUWGL010000059.1 coordinate 1,879, forward strand.
TGGTGCTGCAATCGCAAGGGGGCATCCTTTTACTATATTGACTGCTTTTGTTGCTGCTCCGATTACATCGTTGAATCCTGCTATTGCTGCTGGTTGGGTTGCCGGTTATGTTGAAGCAATGCTTAGAACACCTGTTGTTAAAGATTTCAAAGAGTTAAGTAAGCTTGATAGTTTACGTGATTTCTGGAATAACCGAGTAATACGTCTACTTATGGTTGTAGCATTAGCAAACGTAGGCAGTATGATCGGTACCTTTGTAGCATTACCATACCTCCTTCGTCTGGGATTCGGATGATAAAAAAAAACTATTTTTAATCTTTTTTCAAAACATTCATAAACAATGTTATAATTAGTTGAGAAAGATATATGGCTGAGAAGAGAAAGATTTACACATCATTCCATGACATATCTCCACGAGAGTACATGTACTTCCCAAAGGGTACTATTGAAATGAGTAAACCAGGGAAGTTCAGCAGACTTGAGTTACAACATCTGTTAATCTCAATATGTGTTCTCACCATAGCATTTGCTTTTGTACTTTCTAGAAATAACCTTTTTTATGGGCTTTCAAGCGGTTTTGAATTAGATAATTTACAAAAGGGTATCGCATTATCATTTATTGGTATAGTATCCGCATTTTTTGTTCATGAAATATCACATAAATTCATGGCACAAAAATATGGATTGTGGGCTGAATACCGGATGTATCCTAAAGGATTACAGTTTGCATTACTATTAGGACTTTTAACACCGTTTGTATTTGCAGCGCCAGGAGCAGTAATGTTTAGAGGAGACTCAAGAGATTTTGAAACAGGACAAATAGCCATGGCAGGTCCTCTAGCTAATATTATACTCGCTATGATAACATTTCCACTTTATCTTTTTGTTTTCTTTGAACAATCAATTCTCAGAGATATTGTCGGATTTATATGCTTCATTAATGCCTTTTTAGCAACATTTAACCTGTTACCATTTGGGCCACTAGACGGTGTTAAAGTAATACGATGGAACGCAACAATATGGATCATACTACTAATAACAGCAAGCATAATGCTGATGCTAATATGGCCTAGGTTCTCCCTAGTTTTCTAAAAAAAATATATTTTATGAATGTTTAACATGACAACTGCTCTTAGTTACTTTAAGTAATATATGTACAGAGCAATTTTGAAATATTAACCTTATCTAATTTAGGCAAGGCTAAAATACCTGATGTTTTCTGTAATGAAATCAATGTGAATAAAGCCGTATTTTAAATTACATGTTTGTGTAGTAAAATTATAAGTTATATTACATGTCCATAGAAACATTTATAAACAAATTCATATTTATCATATGTATGAAAGAATCTATACAAAGATGGAATGTCTGGTGGAAAAATCCACAAGAAATAAAAAAATTCATTGGCACAGAACGAACGACATTACCACAGATACTAATAGAACTTAAAATTCCACATATTAAAGATATAACTGGAGTTAGAAGATGCGGAAAGACTGTTTTAATGTACCAAATAATATCCAAATTAATGGAACAAAATATTAAACCTAAAAATATACTATATTTAAATTTTGATGATCCTGAATTGATAGACCTCGAAGAGGCCATAAAAACTTCTTTACATATTAATCCAGATATTTCCCATGTGTTTTTAGATGAAATTCAGAATATCAAAGAATGGGAGAGAATAATAAGAGTTTATTATGATAGAAAAAAATTCAGACAGATATTTGTTTCAGGCTCTTCTGCTTCTTTGATCTCAAGAGATGTCGGAAAAACGCTTACTGGCAGACATATTACAAAAATTCTTACACCTTTTTCTTTTAAAGAATATCTAATACAGCAAAGAATTGAGGAACCAGCAGATATTTCAAACAGAGAAAAAGTGATACATTATCTTGAAATCTATTTGAAAAACGGTGGGTTTCCTGAAACAATTGGTACAGATCGTTTAACTTCTAAAACGATACTTGTTGATCTTTACAATGACATACTTTCAAGAGATATTGTTTCACGTTTTGATGCAGATTTAGATATAGTAAAAAAAATTGGTTATTATTTAATGACGAACATAGGCGCTCTTTTTTCTTATAACAGTGTAGCCAGATCATTAAATTTACATTATGACACTGTTAAAAAATATGTTCCGTATTTTGAGGAAGTGTTTCTTTTCTTTGTTGTCCCATTTTTTTCATGGAAAATTAAATCAACAGTTAAAAAAGACATGAAATGTTATTCTATAGATACAGGTATTAGAAATGCCGTTTCATTTAAGTTTTCAGATGACTTAGGAAAACTAGCAGAAAACCTTGTTTTAATAGAATTAAAAAGAAGAGGTAAAGAAGTTTATTTCTGGAGGGGAAAACGAGAGGTAGATTTTATAGTTCGAGAAGAAAGCAATTTAACTGCAATAAATGTAACCTACACCGATGATATATCTAAAAGAGAAAAAGAAGGCTTGTTAGAATTCAAAGAAAAATACAAGAATGCAAAAATTGTAATACTTACAAAGGAATTAGAGCGAACAGACAAAAATGGAATAAAATATATTCCTTTGTGGAAATGGTTGACGAAAAAACAGTAAAACGTTAGATATGACTGTTAAAGTAAAAAAAGTTTTTATTATGCTTAATCTTCGTAAAATATGTTTTTCCCAAGTTTAACTTGGCAATTGCCCCAATATTTTTTTTCTCATCAACCATTCACTGCGTCCAATTGGCTGACAGTCAAAACCAAGATTACTCAACCAAATAACTTCCTCCTTAGCATTCACTATTTTACTCTCGTATTTTTCTACAGGCTCCTTGTTAAGTCCACTCTCTTCTAAAATTTCTCGTAATATCTTCTGAACCATCTCACTGGTAGGAAGGCTGTTTATTCTTTCTTCTAAATCCTTAATCTTGGCAATTATTCCCTTCATCTGTTTCATATCAAAATGCTTCTTTTTACCATTAATGGGATTTACATATTGTTGCCTCTCAGCATATATCCGTCTGAGTGTATCTACTCGTCGATTCCAATACACACAGTCAACCTCAGAGATCTTATGGCAAGTAAGAAAGTTCACTATTTTATCTTCCATTCCATGATTGGTCATTTGTGTGATGAAAAACTTACGCAGGCAATGTATTCTTATCCTCCCATATTTTCCGTTACCATTACCTATCCCTGCTCTACGTGCTGCCTCATGAACAGTATCATTAAACCCTTGATCTGTTATAGATATGATTTTTTTCCTTTTCTGTCTCTTAGTTCTTCCAACAAACAAGGGACTATCTTCCGTAATGTTCTCCTCTTGTTTCTCTCGCCATGCAAGATATTGCTTCAGCATTTCCACTCCATCACTACCCAGAAAGGTAATCCGCTCACCAATAATCTCTCTATCTTTCTTTGGTATAAATCGGATAGCAAGAGGAACATTTCCAAGGTCTAGTTCTCGTTTAATATTGCCAATTTTCAGGGATATGGCATCTGAAACACGCATGCCTGTTTGAGCAAGAAAAAGAATGCGAAATCCCTCCTCCAAACTCATTGCATCGATCATCTTCTTCAACTCCTCCAACGTAGGTATAAGATCCTTTTTCTGAGTGACACCGCGATTTCTATAGTTTCGGACATTAATCATCCCGCGTTTACCAAGAACTGAAGTGAAAAGACTACGGATAGCACCATCATAGCTGTTAATCGTTTTTGGAGCTAGACCAACATGTTCGAGATGATGTCTGAAATCCAACACCAGGTCACGTATCCCTGTCCTATCATTTGGATCGTCATTCTTTAGTTCTTTGTCTCTTTGAAGTATAAGTTCTTGTGGGTTTTTTCCACACCATTCACAGAATTTCTTTAGTGCGTTCAGATAGATCACACCTGACTGTGATGAAATTGTTTTCAGCCAGGTTTGTGTTTCTATAAATTCTTGGAGTTGATCTTTAGAAAAAGATTTATAACTACTTCCTACTTCATTTCCATTGGGGTTTGATACTTGCATTATCAGGCCTCCGGGCTGCTAGAGTGCTCAAACACTCTAGTGGCCATTTCTCAAGGTTCTTTTATTTATATTGACACTAGATTATAATTACAAATTTATAAGGAA
>JAUWGL010000031.1 GCA_030606465.1 Thermoplasmata archaeon
TTTTTTCCATAGGCTTTTACACCAACGTCTGCTGTATGATCAATAAAATCATATGTTTTCATAATACTTGCCTTCAACAATACTGGTCTTAGACAATAAATGTTTATGTGTTTAAAGATATACCTACGGTAATGAAAGTAGCTGCTCTATTTTCTGGTGGTAAAGATTCTGCATTTGCTATCTACATGGCTAAACAATCAGGATTAAATGTTACTCATCTCGTATCACTGTTTCCTGAAAAAGAGAATTCTTGGATGTTTCACTCGATTAATATTCATTTAACTGAGATGCTTGCAGAGGGGATTAATATTCCTCTAATAAAAAAACAAACACAAGGCGAAAAAGAAAAAGAACTAGAGGATTTGAAAGATGTTTTAAAAGATCTTAAAATAGACGGTGTTGTAAGTGGAGCCATTGCATCGGAATACCAAAGGATAAGAGTAGAAAAAATCTGTAATAAACTTGGAATAAAATCATTTACCCCGCTTTGGGGAAAAAATCAGGAAGAGATTTTAGTGGAAATAGTTGACGTTGGTTTTGAAGTAATCATTGTCGGAGTATTCGCTGAAGGATTAGATGAATCATGGCTTGGGAAAAAATTAGATAAAAAATCTATTAATGAGCTTATTGAAATAAAGAGGAAATATTTGATAAACGAAGCAGGGGAAGGTGGAGAGTTTGAGACATTGGTTTTAGATGGCCCAATTTTTAAAAAGAAGCTTGTCTTAGATGAAATAGTGAAAGAATGGAGACGAGATCATGGTGTGTTAAGAGTGAAAAAAGCACATCTTGAATAGTTTAATATGTAAGATAGCCAAGAACGCCCATTTGTTGAACAAACAGAAACAGACGTTGATCCATGTTTTCTTCATCTGGGAATTCTTTTTTAAGTATCTCACGGATTTCTTTAACCGTGGTTTTTCCATCACTATTCTTCCAGATAATAGATCCTGCTTTATCCATATTAGCTGTAAACTTGTTATCTTTTTTTATAACCTTACAAAAAGATTTACCGAAGTTGCTTTGGAACTTCGGTACTTTGATTTCAACAAGATCGTCCTTGTTTGTGGACCATTCAAAATCTACTCTTTTTGGTCTGACTTGAAGCATTTCTTCAACGGTTGGCAGACGATAACGTTGTTTTTCCTTCTTCTTTTTTTTATTCCTTAGCAAAGGTTTCCCTCAACGGGATGTACGCCAGGAGAACTGCTATGAACAACCATATGAGTATCGCAGGCAGTACTGGTGGATATGCAAATATTGCAAGATCTATTCCTCCGATGATAAGGAATGCAACGATAACACCCATTAGTGCCTCTCCAGCAATCAACCCTGCGGTGAGAAGAAGTCCGGTTCTTATAACTTTTTCCTTTGGTTTTACATCTGTCTGCTTGATAGCTAGTTCCCAGTCACTGATTTCTTCTTCCTCAGCACGTCCATATTTCTTTTCAAGATGTTTATTGGTAAGGTGTCTAACGATACCACCACTAAATATTGGTACGCTAAGGGTAAATGGTAGATAAATACCAATGGCAACTGGCAATACAGGTAGATCAATTAGAATGAGGACAAACGCTAGTACTGCTCCAGCAATAACAAATGGCCATACCATCTCACCGGTGAGAATACCTTTTGTTATTCCTGCCATTAGGAACGCCTGAGGAGCCGCTAAATCCGGACTACCGATCGTATATGCCTTGTCAAGGGCTTGTATAACAAGTGCTAGAACAGGGGCTGCTGCAAGCACTCCTACCATTTCTGCAATCTGCTGATTACGTGGTGTTGCACCTATCATCTGACCACATGCCATTGACTGCAGCACGTCTCCAGAGATAGCTGCTGCACAGCATATAATAGCTGCTATAAGTATGGCAACACCGAAAGCACCAGCGCCACTAACACCAAAACCTAGTAAGATAAGACATGTGATTAAAAGAACTGATACAGTAACACCGGAAACGGGATTGTTTGATGATCCCAAAAGACCTGCCATGTATCCTGCTATCGCACTAGCGATAAACGCAAAGAGAATTGCAAACACAGCCATAACAGCAGAAATAGCCCACAGCTGAGATATCATTGCATATACTATAAACACAGGAATAGTAAGCATGCCTATTAACAGGAAAACAAATTTAAAGTTAAGATCTTGGTCGGTTCTCTTTTTAGCTGCAATCTGACCGCCTTTTATCCCAATGATTGCCTCTCTTATACCGCTTGCAAGGTTAGCTCGTAGTTTAAAGATGGTGAAAAGACCACCAACAACCATGGCACCTACACCAATATATCGGATGTAGTTACCCCATATTTCAAAGAACCCCCATATTTTGTATCCTATATCAGCATTGCCACCGCCTAATGAAAGAGCATCAGTTATCTGTATTTCCGCTTGCTGTGCTGTAAGACTTGGATCTGCACCTGGCACTGGTAGACCAGTTGCAAGTGCAACAAGCGGGGCAAGTATAACCCATCCAAGCAGGCCGCCTACAAAAATAAAGGAGGATATACGTGGTCCTATAATCCAACCGACACCAAGAAGCGCTGGTGATGTAGCAACCCCGCCATAAAGATAACCTGTTTTTTCACTATCACCGATCTTATATTTTCCTATATCAATGATTCCATGTACAGTACCACGGGCAGCGTTTAATGCAACCTGTGAAAATTTAAACAAAGCAGCAACAAGAACACCTACGACAAGCCAAATACCGCTTACTCCACTACCTTTTTCAGTTTTAGATGACTCTTCTCCACCAACCGTGGTAGTTAGCACCGCGGCAACAGCAACACCCTCAGGGAATGGTAAATCTGTTTTAACGACCAACGCTTTTCTGAGAGGTACCATCCATAAAACACCAATAATACCTCCAAGTAAAGCAACAATTGTTGTCTCAACATACTGGATCTCACTCCAGGTCCCAAGGATAACGAGAGCAGGTATGGTAAATATTACACCAGCAGCAAGAGCCTCCCCTGCTGCAGCACCCATCATACCAATGTTTACCTCAAGAATAGTTCCTTTAAATGGTTTTAGCAATGCAAAAGCCATAACTGCTCCAGGAATAACAGCAGAAACGGTCATACCCGCATAAAGCCCAAGGTATGCATTTGCTGCACCAAGGATAACAGCTAGAATAAGTCCAACTAAAACAGCTTTTATTGTTAGTTCAGGTATTATCTTCTTTGCAGGTATAAATGGTTTGAAATCTTCTCTTGAATCCATGGTAATTACCAATATTATTAATATATTCCATTATTTATAAAACATTCGGTTTTAAACAGTACAATATATAAGCACTATATAAAAGGACTTTTTTTATCTTAAAATTAACCATTACATAGAGCACCTTATGATAAATATTGTCTGATTATTATACATCTACAGGATAACGCAATATACCTGCCATACCATCGAACGCTGAATACAAAGAATCCCCTTCCTCACTATCCATTGAGATAAGCTCAACATCACATCCTATCTTCTCTGCAAGATCTGAAAGCTCATCAATCAAATCTATCTTCTCCACTATTTGCATCTGAACCGATGAATCACAATTAGAACAACCAGGCGGAGAAAAACCATCCAATGCATCCTCATCAACAGTCATTTCTGTAATAAAATCACATGATGGACATTTCATTCTAACTCTATATTTCCGGATATTCTCAGAAAGCAACAATGTATCTACAGCACCCATCTCAAGCGCTGTTCTAACCTGTTTTTCTCCATAAACAGCAAGACTATTGCCTGTATTTGTAACTTCTCTAAGAAAGCGTTCCATGATTTTCTTTTCTTTAGAAATCTTAAGGTTAGTCCTCGTCTGTGAAGCAGCAGAAACAAGCTCCTTAAGTCCAAATTCATCAGTATAACCTGTATCAAACGTGTCAATAATTTTTTTTTGGATCTCATAATGCAGGTAATTTTCATCCACAAAATATTTTTTAGTGGGACCCGGACCTCCGACGAAAATACCTTTGAGACCTTTTTCCTCTAAAAATATATCACTTGCTTTTTCACCGCATTTCACAAACCATTCATGAGCAGCGATCTCAGTGAGACGTTCGAAACGCCGTTGAGACTGCCCACCTCTACCATGCTTACCTGGAACCTGAGAAGTCATATATTTCAGCAAATCTACTCTGTTTCCCCGCAGTATACCAACAGTACATTCTCTACGATCTATCAATAGCAGACCATAGATTTCTTTTTCTGTAAGCATTCCTAAAAGTGGTTCAACATAAAACAAAGAATCGCAACGATAAAGAAACGTATTAATAAGCATAGGCGGCTCAATAACAAATGCTACCATCTCAGTTTGATCACTGCCAACACTTTTATGTCCAACAAAAAAAATAACACCATTTTCTGGTGGTTTTTTGAAATATTTTAATCTACTCATAATTGATTCTATCGCAGAAAGGACATTTTTACGTGTTGTTTTTGATTTAATATTCTGAGATTGAGAAAGCTCATTTTTTAAATATGCGTTGACATCAAAAATCTGTTTACTAGGAGGAACATATAAAGAAATAAGCTCTGTATGCCTACCTTTACAGTTTCTAAGCTCCTCAATTTTCCGTTTCAGATCGTATTTTTGCCTCTGTGTCATTTCGGCCATTTCATTTTCCGCCTTTATCTATAACTTCATTTTTTCTAGTCAGTTGACTAACTTTCAATAAATCACATGTAAAATATAAACCTTATCTGAACGTTACAATTCTACAAGTTCACCAGTTTTAGGAGTATAAATCTCTGCAATATCTTCTAAAGGTTTCACAAGAGCCTCTCGGTTATCACTATGCATAAGCACGATTTTTTCAGGGTTACAGCCCTTAGCAAACTCTATCAGCTCACTATGCCCTGCATGAGCAGAAAAATCAAAATATTGCACCTCGCACTCAACCTTTTCCCTAACACCATAAAAATCTAATTTACCTTTATCAACTAAAAGCCGGCAATTGCTTCCTTCTACCTGATAACCAGTCAACAACACCGCACTTTTTGGATCATTTTTTAAATGTCTCATGTAACTCAGAACAGGACCGCCATCCATCATACCGCTAGATGTAATTATAACCTCTGCTTTCAATGCAAGTTTTCTACCATGATCAGAATGAACAAAATTTATTTTATCTAATGCTTTCTTAAGATTATCTGCAGATCTAAGATATCTCTGATATTTCAAAAACATCTTAGAAACTTTCCTACCCATGCCATCAAACCAGACATTATACCCTGCTTTTCTTAATATTAGAGCAAGTTCCTGAGATCTTGCAACAGCAAAAGCAGGAAGTACTGCTACACCTCCTCTTTTTACAACTTCATCAATTTTATCTAAAAGATCTTTTTCCATTTCCTCTCTTTTTTTCGGATGATCTCGCCCTGCATAAGTTCCTTCTAAAATTAAAATATCACATTGTACTGGTTTTGTTCCTTTCACAAGTTGTGTGTCAATAATATTAAGATCACCTGTGAACAATATTTTTTTCTCTCCGACAAGTTCAAACATGAGTGAACCTGGTATATGCCCTGCAGAATGAAAACGAACTTCATGATCATCTCCAATGTTTTCTTTTTGTGCTGGTTCCACAGGGGTAAGACTGTTCTTAGCTTCTTTTATATCTGTAGTGCTGTAGGGAATTGCATAACCTTCGCTTTTTGCTATTTTAATTGTATCTTTATGTAATAAATTACTAACTAAGCCTGTTAATTCTGTTGATAGGATTCTTTGATCGGTTCTTGAAAAAAGCCAGGGTATCATCCCTGAATGGTCTAGATGAGCATGTGTTAGTAATACCAAATCGACAGGGGGATGTGGAAGCGGAAATTTAGGTGGCTTACCGGGAGACATGCCATATTCAAAAAGGTATTTCATGTTGTCGATCTCAAGAACCATTGCTAATCTGCCAACTTCTTCGACGCCACCGAGAAACTGAATTTTTATATTGTTATCCATTTTAAATCAGACCACGAAAGGAAAAAGGGGGTTGATTAATGTTTGGTTACTTTTCATCTGGTTTTACAATCAGTGTTGATTCATCTTTTTTTACAATAATCACCTTGGTATTTGGCTCAATTATTGTATCAGATGTTGCCTGCCAATACTCACCTTTAAAACGAACATAACCAGGGGTATCAGGTGTTATCCTATCAATTGTCTTAGCTTTTTCTCCGATAAACGTACCAACTACTGCCTTCTTTTTTCTAATTTGAATGACTTTATACAATAAGAACGCGAAGAACGCAGCAATAAGTACAGCTGCCACCACTAATACTATGATTGCTTCATTTATCCAATCTATATATATCACCCATTTTGTAGTGGAATAACTTGGCACAAGGAATATAGACCCTATTAGCAGACAGATAATTCCACCTATGCCTATTACGCCAAATCCTGGCGTAGCAAATATTTCTATTAAGAGCAGTAGGCAGCCAACAATTATAAAGATTATGCTCAACGTGGATATAGCAAATCCTGATCCAACAAGTGCAAGTAAAATAGCTATAACACCAAATACTTCTGCCCCAAAACCTGGGGAAGATATACCAAATATCAACGCGAAAATACCCAGCATCAGCAAAAGAGATGCTAGAACAGGATTAGAAAAAAATTTCATAAATAAAATTTTAAGAGAAGGAGAATATCTTATCTGTTTTGCATTTTTTGTATTAAGTGTAACCAGGCCCTTTGATGTAGGAACAATAGTACCATTAATATCTTGTAAAAGTTGATCGATTGAAGGCGAAACATGTTCAATAATTCCGTATTTTTTTGCCAAAGTAGCATTTAAATTTAGATTCTCAGTGATAAATTTCGCTGCAATCGTTTGATTTCTATTATACATTTCAGCCCTAGTTTCAATCCATTTTGTAAGAGCATTAATTATCTTTGAATCTGTAATGTATTTTGTACCTTCTACACCAATCTCCACTGGTTGACATGACCCTATGATTGTATGATCAGCCATAGCAGCAATGTGAGTACTCATTAAAATAAAAGTACCAGCAGACCACGCAGCAGAACCACCAGGATAAACATATCCGACAACTGGAATCTCACTTTTATTTATCATATCAGCAATTTCAAAAGTCTGCTCAAGGCCACCTCCCGGAGTATCTAATAAGAGTATAATAGCCTCTGAATTTTCGTCTCTTGCTTGTTGCATACTTTCTTTTAAAATCTCAACAGTAGACTGATCAATGGTATCAGTGATTTCTACAACAATTACATTTGAGCTAAGAGCATATGTACTAAAAGAAAAAAAGAGAAAAAGAAAAACAAGTAGAATAAGAGAAAATCTTAGCTTCATTCTACTACTTTCTTGTTAACCGCTTTTGCTATCCCCGCAACAGTTCCTATTTCCCCGGCTGGGACTATTATGAGGTTTTTCTCTCTTGCAATTTCTGTTAGTGTCTGCAGCTCACGGAGTCGTAATGCAGTTGGTGTTTTTTCATAGAGTTTTGCTGCATCAGTCATTTTCTTTGATGCCTGGAATTCTCCGTCTGCTATGATTATTCTTGCCCTTTTTTCTCTTTCTGCTTCAGCTTGTTTTGCGATGGCTCTCATCATTTCATCAGGAAGGGCCACATCTCTAATTGTTACTGCTGATACTTTTATTCCCCAAGGGTCTGTTCCTTGGTCAATAATTGTCTGAAGGCTTTTGTTGAGTTCCTCTCTTTTGGATAAGAGCTCATCGAGGCTTTGTGTTCCTAAAATATCTCTAAGTGTCGTTTGTGCTAGTAGGCTTGTTGCAACCTCATATCTTTGAACTTCAATAACCGCTTTTTGTGGATCAGTTATTCTAAAATATACAACTGCATCAACATCCACTGTGACATTGTCTTTAGTGATAACTCTCTGTTTTGGGACATCTATAACACGGGTTCTTAGATCAAGTTTTATAACTTTATCTATTATTGGTATAATAAATACAAGACCAGGCCCTTTGATTCCTTTTAATCTCCCTAATCTGAATATAACTATTCTCTGATATTCTGACATTATTTTTATTGCTGATGCTAGCAACATTGCTATAAAGAAAATTACTACAAGGAAGACTAAACTTATAGTTTCTAAATCCATTATTTACTACCTCTCATTTGTAAATTGTAAAAACAAATTTATGTTATTAAGTGTTTCTATAAACCCAGTAGTTCGGCAAGCTAGAATTTGACTAACTCAAATTCATCTTTTCAGTAAAAATTATTTGAATGTGTATGATATGAGTACAATTTGGATGTCTAGATGCACTCACATCATACACAAAAGAAGGATATAGGCAAGTTTC
>JAUWGL010000111.1 GCA_030606465.1 Thermoplasmata archaeon
AAGTTAACAGTAACATTTTTTTTTGGTTTATATTCGTCAACTGAAATTTTTGGAAGTTTGCCGTCGACTTCATAAACATAAAAGCCTTTTTCACCATCAATAGAAGTAATATATTGTTTACCATCAACTTCTTTAGATTCAACTCCGGGTAGCTGTTTTAGTGCATCAAGTAGACTGTCACGATTGTTAATTTCAACTAGAGATTCTTCAGCAAACTGTTCTAAAATTCTTTCCAAACCTTTAATTTTTGCAGTTAGTAAATAAATATTACCAATAATTTTTTTATTAATTAATCCTGCATTTTCAAGAACTTTAATATGTCTAGATACAACAGGCACAGCTATGCCTAGTTCTCTTGCTAACCCCGACAGATGTTTTTCTTCTTTTGTTAATATCTGTAGCATCTTTACTCTGGTTGGGCTACTCAGTGCTTTAAATAACAAATCGTTACTCATTTGGATAACAATCGTTATCAAAAATGTTAGATTTAAATCTTTCTATACAATACGCTGCGCCAGGGTAATAAAATGAAAAAGTTAACAGCAACAATAATAATCCTAATAATTGGCACAAGTGCAATAGTCTACCCTACAAGTGTTTTTGGTATGGCTATAACTTCTAACGAAGGAAAAATCGCACTTTCTACAGATGAATGGATCGGAACCGTAAGAATAGAAGGTGAAAGCAACACCATTTGGAAGGGCACAGTTTCATTTAGCAGCTCAGAAATTATTGCAGAAAATATGGATACACATGAAATGGAAACCCATGAAATATCTTATCCATGTATAATTGGAGCTCTTGATGAAGCATCAAAACAAGGTGGGTTCTCCTACACCGTAATATACTATCCAAGTTGGGATTCTTTGTATGTTACAACAATAGGAGATGATTCCGCTGGTGAAAAAACTGGATGGTGTTATTGGGTAGACTATGAAATGCCTATGGTTGGTGCTGATGCATATGAGTTGACAGGTGATGATAATGAGATACTTTGGGGATATCTATATTTTGAAAACTGGGAAACTAGTGCCCATGCCTTACAAATAACGATTGATAAGAACACTGTCAGGAAAAATGAAGAGTTTACAGTAACGGTCTATGACGAAGCAATGTCTCCAGTAGAAGATGCGGTTGTATATATTGACTCAATGACATTTACAACTGACGAAAATGGGAAAGCAACTATCAGCATGGATACAGTAGGAGCGTACGAAGTATATGCAGAGAAAGATCCAACAGCAGATAACACTTATCTAAGATCTGACAAAGAACATCTCCAAGTTAAGAAATGTAGATGTAGATTAATCGATATAATAGAACGTTTTCCAATGTTAGAACGGCTACTACAAATTCTCATCTTTAATAAAATAATTAGTTCGTGTTGATTATTTTACAAATCTACTTTTCTTTTTTTCGGATATACCTAACATTTTGAGTAATTAGTCAAACAGAATGGCTGTTATCAATTATTTTTTGAAAAAGTTTATATTACAAAACAATATAACCAGGGCTAGGTGATAAATAATATGGCTATAGGTTTTGTGCTAATAAGTGCAGCACCTGCACGTGAACATGATGTATATAACAAACTTTCTAAAGTACCACAAATCGTGGAATTACACCCTCTCTTTGGGGAATATGATCTTATAGCCAAAATAAAAGCCGATGACTTTGAAAAACTTGGTAAAATAGTAGTAGATAAAATTAGATCAATAGAGGGTGTGATAGACACTAAAACTTTAACAGGAACAAGATTTTAGGGAGGAATAAAAGAAAATGATGGTAGTAGACCCAATAAACCAATTTTTAAGTATGCTGACGCTAGTATTCGCAATTGCAAGTATCGTAGCAGGAATATTTACCGCGTATTTTGGATCAGGCAAAAGCAGAGCAGTTGGTGGCGGATTAATTATTATAGGCTTCCTAGTGTTCGTTATATTCTTGTATGGTGCCGGTATTTTAGAAAACTTCATGGGAACACCTACAGGTCTTCTTGATTTCAGCCACACTATCGTAAGTGGCATTGTAGCAATTCTCGGTGCCTTAGTAGGAGCAGTTATCGCCCTTGGAATCTTCTTGTTGGCAATAATGAAAGCTTAAATCATATCTAAAAAATAGTTATGAATTCTCAAATCATTTGTTAGTTCAGGGTGAAACGATAAGGCTAGTAGGTTATCCTGCCTAGCCATCACAATTTTTTTATTTATTTTAGCAAGAACTTTAGTTTTTCCCCATATTTTTCTGATTACTGGTGCTCTTATAAACACAGCATTATAAGGATGATGAACCCCTTCAATGTTGATATTTTTTTCAAAAGATTCTTTTTGTCTTCCAAACGCGTTTCTCTCAACTTGCATATCTATTGCATGTAAAAGTTTTACATCATCTTTTATATCATCAATTATTTCACTTGCGAGAATTACACATCCTGCACAGGTGCCCATAACTGGTAGATTGTTTTCTTTGATTTTTTTAGCAATAGCCGTATGTAATCCTAATTTGTATAAAATTTTTGAGATGGTTGTGGTTTCTCCACCTGGCAGTATTAATGCATCGATTTTGTTTATATCTCCAAGGTTTTTAACAATAAATACTGTTCCGGGAGTATCGGTGGTTTTCAAGGTATTTTGCATAATAGCTACATGTTCAGATATTGCTCCTTGTATCCCGATTACTCCAATTGATATTTTTTTTACCATCCTCTTTCCTGCAGGAGTTGTTCTTTTGGTATGTCTTCTATTTCTATACCAGTCATTGGTTCCCCAAGGTTTTTACTAACCTTAGCAATGACTTCTGGTTCATCGTAATGTGCCACTGCTTCGACAATGGCTTTTGCTATTTTTTTTGGGTTGCCTGATTTAAATATCCCTGATCCTACGAAGACACCATCGCTTCCAAGTTGCATCATTATTGCTGCATCTGCAGGTGTAGCAATGCCACCTGCAGCAAAATTAACTACAGGTAAACGTTGCATTCCTTTTATTTCATTTAAGACATCACATATCTCTTTTTTTACAGCTCCATACTCATATTTTTCAAATACAATCGTAGAATTACTGATTTTAACGTTAGTAATTGTTTTTATTGAATTGACATAGCTCTGAGAATATTCCTCTGCTAATCTTTCCATTTCTGATTTGTTCATATCCTTCAAAGTTCTTATCATGCCCATTACCATTCGTTGATGTCGTATAGCTTCAACAATGTTACCTGTTCCTGCTTCGCCTTTTGTACGAATCATAGCAGCTCCTTCCCATATCCTTCTTACTGCCTCACCAAGGTTTCTGCATCCACAAACAAAAGGTATAGTAAAATCATGTTTATCAATATGATAGAAAGGATCTGCAGGTGTAAGTACTTCAGATTCATCAATCATGTCAACACCAAGTGATTCAAGAGCCTGTGCTTCAGCAAAATGTCCGATTCGTACCTTAGCCATAACAGGAATACTAACAACATCCATTATATTCTGTATAACTGTGGGATCAGCCATTCTTGCAACTCCACCAGTAGCACGGATATCTGCTGGAACTCTTTCTAATGCCATTACTGCAACAGCACCACTATCTTCCGCAATTTTTGCTTGTTCAGCATTTGTGACATCCATTATCACACCGCCTTTCTGCATTTTAGCAAAACCTTTTTTTAACATAATAGTACCAAATCTTAGTTTTTTAATATCAAATTTTTCCATAATTATTAACCCCCCGGATATATCAAATTCAAATCCGATATATATAACTCATTACTTAAGAACTATGGTTAATAAAATAAAACAAATCAGGGCAAAAAATATTTCTTATTGTTTCCTATTTATTGTTTCTAACATTTCTTTTCCAAAAGGAGTTAAGCCATATAATTTTATATTCTTTCCACCTTTTTTTTCTTCTACTAGATTCAAACTAAGAAG
>JAUWGL010000133.1 GCA_030606465.1 Thermoplasmata archaeon
GCTTTGCTTTTTGCCGTGATAAACGGTACTTTTAAAAAACTTTTACCAAGTAAATCTTCTTTTTTATAACCTGTCAGCTTCTCTACCTTATCAGAACATTCTAAGAACCTTCCTTTTTTGTCAACGATTACAACAGGGTCAGCTATCAAGTTCATTAGAGCTTGAAGAATTTTTTCAGAGTCAGATGAAGAGTTTGTCGTTGAACTATATTCGTTTACATCTTCAATGATGTGTTTTTCTTTATCAGATACATGCTCAGATGAGTTTATTTTTGGGATAACTTTCCCTAATTTTTCTTTTGGTTCTTCTTCCTCTTTTTCTCTTAGTATTTTTACTATATCTGGTTCATTTCTCATGATAATCATCTCTGAGATGATGTTTCAAGATATTTACATATACTATCTCCAATTTTTTTAATAGCAATAAATGATGTAGAGTTCATTTAACATTCCATCTCATTAAATGAAACGCTTTTTTGTATAAAATATTAACCCTTTCATTGATTTTAAGGCTGTAGGAGGGGTTTTGACATTGTTTTCTGATATCACTTGGTTTTTTTCATTTTGACATTTCTCCATTTTTGACATTTTTACATGAAACATTTATATACTAGTTGAGATAAAGTATACCACGTCATTGTATGTCAATGGCTAAGATGGTGTGGGAAGATGAAATTTGATAATAAATATTGTAGATGTAGTAAAGCTTTTTTTACCATGTTAACGGTATCTATATTGCTTATCATAGTAGTAATACCCGCTGTTAATGCAAGACCTCCAAATCCCCCAGGTGGAAATGGAGGCCCTATCATAAAAGATAAATCTGGAAGTGATTTTGGTGTTCTTTGGTGGACTGGTAAAGGACTTGGGAATGCTGAGGATGATATTATAGGTCTCAAGGATGCTTTAAATGGCAAAGCTAATTCTCAATTAGAATTTGACTATAACAATGTGTACATATGTGATAAGCCATGGAGCCGTAAGTTGTTTTTAAAGGAAGAACTGGGCGGTGATGATATTATTGATACGGCTGAATTTGTATACTATGTAGGGCATGGAAATGGCGGTTCATGGCAAATTAACTCTCTTCTAATTGGTAAAATTAACGATTGTTCTTATATTAATGTATATCCCTGGGAATGTTCTTGGGGAGATAAAGCTGAAGTTGTAGCATTAGGATGTTGTTTTGGAACAGAAGGTGGCTTCGCAAAATCGATGGATGGAGTGAATCTACTTCTTGGTACCTCTACATGGATGGATGATGCAGTTTTTGGCGAAAAACTTGGTCCAAGTTTAGCCCATATGACTTGTAAACAGGCATGGTTTGATACTCAAATTGATATGTCAGTATCCAACGATTTAATGGCAAGAGTTATTGGTGAAAATACAGAAGTAGGTGATGATAGCCTTGGTGACTACACAGAAGACATAGAAGTTGATAATAAAATCACATATTGGACATGCCCAATAAATTGGTTCGAACCACTACAATATCCCTCTGATTCACAATGCAACGGTCAGTGTGGCGGTGGTGGCGGTGGTAATCTTAATTCTGCTATTCAACAACAGGATAGTATTTTGATTTTAACAAACAATAATCTAAATCAGAATGTAGGGTCCACAGAGTCAAATGGTGGAGGAGTTTTTGTAACAACTGGATCAAATGGGAATCCTTCGCCAGCTGGAACATCTGGGGTAACTGGAACTGGTGGCAAAACACCTCAACCAGCTGGAACGTCTGAACCTGAGCCGATTGTCTCGTCTGGAACAGTCATAAGTGGAACAGCTGTAATAGGTGGATCTTCAAAGGAAAAAACTGGAACTGACGGGGTTGAGTCACCTATTGGAGAACCTGATACATCTGTAATAACTGCTGAGAAAACTGCAACTATAGTTAGTAGTCAGAGTGAAGCAGCTGCGGTTGTTAAGAGTCTTTTAAATAAAATAAATAGTGTAAGTAAGACTCCTGTTGTTATTGAGAGTGAGCCTGTGAGTAAGACTCCTGTTATTATTGAGAGTGAATCTGTAAGTAAAACTCCTGCTATTAGCATTAGTAATGATGTGAGTAGTGATTCTAAGTCTACTAGTAGTATCAGTAGTATAAACCGAGTTAGTGGCGTCAGGTCTGTTAATCCATACGTTGGGAAGGTTGAAGAAACAAACCCATCTGGACTGCAGGCTGCTGAGCTGCTTGAAGATGAAGGTAGTTTTGAACTTGAACTGAATTATAATATTGATATTGATAATATGTATAAAGCGTTTCCTACAAACAGGAAATCGAATGTAGGTTTTAGCTCAAGTTATGCAAGACTTATTGCTCAAGATTATTACAAAAAGCATATCGATAGCTTAGACGATGATGAAATATATTCTATTAAAGTCGTACCTCAAAAACAGGGTTATTGTTATAAGGCAAGAGCAAAAGAAGAACAAGCCTACAAAAGTTGGACTATCGCTTATAATGTGTTTATCATAAAAGATCTAGTAAACAAGAAAGATATAGATGACGGCGGCTCAAGCGGTGGAAATGGAAACATAGATAGTGAAGAATCTCAATCTTACTCAGGAAATCTTCTTACCGGCGGTGGCGGTAGCCTAAGAAGTGTCAGAGGAAGCCAACCTGTTTCTAAAGATGGTGGAACAACTAGTACAGAAAGTACAGAAGGTAACAATATAAAATCTGACAGTAGCTATAGAAAGACAACATTAATTATTGGTGCAGGGCCAACAGTATGTTATGAATTTAGCCGAATAACAGATAAAGAGCATGAAGATCAGTCTGGTAGCCCTTGCGATGGTAAATATGATGATCAAGATGGTAACAATGGTGGTAATATCGGAAACCTTATTGGTATTATTCAACAAGCTATGTCCTTAATTCTAAATGAAGGTGGATTACGCTAAAAACTGATAAAACTATTAATTGAAAAAAAACGAGAACATGGATAGCTACTTCACTATGTGTATTAAATATAATCAAGAAATTAAATAATAGCAGTTGATATGAACGGCCTCTGAATCAGTTCATCTAAAACAAGTCAACTGCCCTTGTTTTATGTTTTATCTTTTTTGTTTATCATTCCCTATGTATATATTCTATGCTTCTTTCTGGTGTTTTATCCCCTCCACTTATTTTGTTAAGTCTAAAACAGAAAAACAGTAAAGAGAATATTACAATTTTAAGATTTACATAAAATATATTGTTTTTAAATACTAGAACCCCAAATCTTTAATCTTCATCCATATTATTGACATTTGAAACAAGGTCTTGGATGTCAAAAGGTTTAGGAATATAATCATGGATAT
>JAUWGL010000125.1 GCA_030606465.1 Thermoplasmata archaeon
GGATATCTGTAGATATTCTAGTTTTGTGGTGGTCCCTGCTCAGAAGGGTATAGAATTCCTTCGGGATATCTATGGTGTATCTCCTGAAAAATTGGTGTTCATCCCTCATGGAACCCCTGATGTTCCCTTTCTAGATCCTACTTATTATAAGGGCCAGTTTCAGATGGAAAAAAGGCGTGTTATTCTTACCTTTGGATTGCTCAGCCCAAATAAAGGTATTGAAGACATGATTAATGCTTTAGAACCAGTTGTGAAAAAACATCCTGAAACAGCCTACATTGTATTAGGGGTTACCCATCCAAATATCAAACGTTCACAGGGAGAAAAATATAGAATTAATCTTCAGAGGATGACAAGAGAAAAAGGTTTGGAAAATCATATATTCTTTCATAACACCTATGTATCATCAGAGGAACTGAAAAAGTATTTGGTAATGTCAGATATTTTTGTCACCTCCTATTTATCTAAAGACCAGTTGGTTTCTGGGACATTAGCATATGCTGTCGCTTGTGGAAAAGTTGTTGTTTCTACTCCCTATTGGTACGCGCAAGAGTTGCTTGATGATGGCCGAGGGATTTTGATTCCTTTTGGGGATATAAAAGAGCTCAGTAGGCAATTGTCTGCTCTTTTGTCTGATGAAGAGAAGAGAAATACGTTTCGGAAGAAAGCATATCAGTTTGGGAGAGAGATGATCTGGAGTGAGGTAGGTAGGCGATATCTTGAAATTTTTTACCGAGCTTTACAGGAGTATCCTCGGGTGAGAATGGGCAGACTGGTAACAGTTCCACGTTTTTCACTTCCTAAGGTTAACCTTGATTATCTTAGAATTCTATCTGACGAGACAGGGATTCTTCAGCATGCGATGTTTACGACACCTGAAAGACGTCATGGGTATACAACTGATGATAACGCACGTGCCCTGCAGGTATGTTTTATGAACTGGACGCTATTTAAAGAAGAAAGTATTCTACCTTTATTACATAGATACCTATCGTTTCTGGCAGATGCGTTTGATGAAAAAACAGGGAGGTTTCGAAATTTTATGACGTATGATCGACAGTGGCCAGAAAAGATTGGTAGTGAAGATTGTCATGGAAGAGCTTTAGTTGCATTAGGTCATGCTGTTGACGATCCTCCAAATGAGCCTATATTAACTTTGGTGACTAGGGTGTTTAACGCTGCTCTGCCCGCATGTCAATCGTTTAGTTCCCCTCGAGCAATGGCACATGTCATTGGTGGATGCTATAAGTATAGTAGGAGATTTAGTGGTGCTAGTGAAGCGCGAAAAGTCTGTGAAGTTTTATCAAACCGCTTAATGACATTGTATTCAGAGAATAGTTCTGATGATTGGATATGGTGTGAGGATATTGTTGCCTATGAAAACGCTTGCATACCAGAGGCATTAATCGTCGCTGGAGATTGGCTTGGCAGCAAAGAGATGCTAAATCAAGGTTTACGTTCCTTGAGATGGTTATTAAACATCCAAACATCAAAAAACGGGCATCTCTCCATTATTGGGAACAAGGGATGGTT
Organism: Thermoplasmata archaeon; assembly: GCA_030606465.1. Classification (GTDB taxonomy): domain Archaea; phylum Thermoplasmatota; class E2; order DHVEG-1; family DHVEG-1; genus JAUWGL01. Next base: position 1,534 of record JAUWGL010000125.1, read on the forward strand.
TAAACGAGGAGGTAAAAAATCAGCGTTTGATCAGCAACCAATAGATGCTGCTGCTTTAACAACGGCATGCTATAGCGCCTATGTTATAACGAAGGATAAAAAGTGGTTAGATGAGGTCCAGAAGAGTTTTTATTGGTTCCTCGGTAAAAACGACAACAATGAACCCCTATATGATTTTACTACAGGGGGATGTAAAGATGGTTTAATTTCCTCTGGTGTAAATCAGAATCAGGGTGCAGAGTCTGCACTCTCTTGGTTGATCTCCCTCTATTATTTGACGAAGTTGAATAGAGAAGAGCCGAAAATTCAACGAAGAAAAAGAGCATGATCATTTTGTAAGTATCAGCAAAAGTCGATTTTAGAGACAAGGGCATCGTAGAGTTCCCCCATGTTTTTTTGGATACGAGAGCAAAGCTGTTCATTTATTGGTGCCTGCCAGTTGATCACATAGCTTTTCCATTCCCTATTTCTAATTTTATTTGCATGGGATCCAAAAAACACGGAAATTTCATCAGATGAGACAGAATCGGTGTCTTCATTTTCTACAGTGAGGTGAGCAACTTCGTGAAGATATTTTTTTCCAACCTGCATATAAGCCAGCATAGAGTGATGTCCGTCGAATAATAGCCATTGGTTCTTGTTGACTCTGACTAGTTTTATATTAGGTAATCCCTCTGAAGTAAAGATGTCTTCTCCTGATTGAATTTTTGTAACCATTGGTCGTATTTGAAGAAGATCTTTGATTCCAGAATCGTTATGAATATTTAACACGTTTCGTAGTGAAATACGTTCTACTGCAGGATATTGTATGTTTTCTCCTTTGGTCTTGAGGAATTTTTTATTTTTCAATGAATCTACTGTATCATATATAGTGAAGCATGAATTTGTTATGGGAGTAATATATGTAATGATAGAAATGGTAGGTGGATCCGACGGTAATATATTTTGTGGGGAAATGATTTTTACTATCCTGTTCATATTCACGAAAAAACTTAGTCTTTATTATGATAAAAATATTCCGTAATATGCTCATCAATTGTTTTATGCCTTATGTCTCTGAACCTATCCGAGAAATAATGCAAGATTGTTTGGATTCCTATTTGTTGCCAAAAAATCGGGGGGTTTTTCGGCATTATTGCAATAAACTTACCGTTCAATTATTTGGGCGACAGTTAAAAACATCTTTATGTATTTTAAAGATAAAAATTCCCAGTGATAAAAGTGACAAACAAGTCCAAGATTGTAAATGGAGAGCAGCATAAGCAGTGTGGCAGGTGCAAGCAGTTCAAGCCACTGGATGAGTTTTACAAGTTTGAACGTGGTGCTTTTGGTGTAATGAGTATCTGCAAGGAATGTATAAAACAGTACGAGAGAGAACGTGGAGCGATCAGGCAAAAAAGATGTAACGACCGATACAAGAATGACCCGGAATACAGAGAACGGAAAAAAGAAGGGAAATGAAATAGATGCAAGGTAAAGCGAGTGGAGAGGATGGGATGAGATTGCACTGTGTCATCTATTTAGGAAGAATGATAATCGCCTAAAATAAACTCCCCACTCAATAATATATTAGTGATTTCTGGTATAAATATCTTCTTGCATAGCTGAATTTATACGGCACGAATGTATCAAATAGAAAACAATCGTAACGTTTAAGATAGGATGAGAGTTTTGAACTTGTTGATTTGAGGGAAGGTAAAATGCGGGATGCCTACGCAAAGCATGTAGAGAAAAGAATAAAAGAACTGCATGAAAGGATGTCTAAATCGAAATTGCATACTACTAAGAGGCGCAAGTATTGAACTGAGTTCACCAAATGGCAAATAGTCTAATTTACATTGGAATGTGCATAATGAACCCAACAGGGATTGAAACCTGTGTGAAACACCTATTTAAACAGTCGCTAACAGGTGTTCTTTGTTGATTAATAAAAATTATTAGCAGAATCAAAACTTTGTATT
>JAUWGL010000015.1 GCA_030606465.1 Thermoplasmata archaeon
ATCATTGTATTAACTTCTTTTACTTTAACTTCAAACATTTCTTCTACAGCTTTCTTAATCTGCTTTTTATTTGCATTTCTTTTAACTACAAACTCCAAAGAATTGTTTTTTTCCATGAGATTCATCGTTTTTTCAGTTACAAAGGGATGATAAATTATATCATAAGGATCCATTACTTACCACCACCAATTTCTTTAAGCGCAGATTTAGTGAACACTGTAAGTCTACCGGCATCTCCGCCAGGTGCAAGATAATCTATATTTATCTGATCAGGTGCAACAACATCAACGCCAGTTAGATTTCTAGCACCTCTTCTAATGTCATCTTTCATTGAAACAATAAGTAAAGACTTTGGTGTTTTGTATTTCCGCCCACGGCTTTTTCCTCTCCCAGCACGTATATGTTTACCATTTGTAGCACGGAGAACATCATCATAAACACCTATTTTATCAAGAGCATCAATTACATCTTGTGTCTTTTTGACTTTTTCAAATTTATCATTTACTACAATTGGTAATGTGATTTCATCATCAAATTTATGTCCTCTTTTCAATACGATTTTTTTAGACGATGTTGCAGCGATAGCTGAGTCACGTGCAAGTTTTTTTTCTTTTTTATTTATTTTTTCTTCCCAGTTTCTATCTGATCTTGGAGGATGCGCCCTTCTACCACCAACCACGCCGGGGGCTAATGCAGCTCTTCTACCCTGAGTAAGCCTTGGAACACGGGACATACCACGTCCTTTACCAACAGATGCTGTTGCATGTTTTGTACCAGCATAAGGATCCGAACCATACGGTTGTCTTCTATTAGAACGAAGAACGTTGAATGATTTTCTTATAACATCTGGCCGGTATGGTGTTTGAAAAACCTCTGGTAAATCAATTTTTTCAGATGACGATCCATCGATATCATAAACACTTACTTTGACCATGATCATCATACTCCTTGTTTACTAGTGGTAGAAATATAAGTTATCTCTGTTTTCTCAACCTCAACACCACGCTGATATCTTATCGCATCTCTTATACTTATAAGTCGTTTCACAGGACCTGGAATCGAACCATGAATAAGTATGTATGGATTTTTTATGACACCATAATGTGGAAAGCCACCAGCTGGATTAATCTCGTCTCCATCTTTACCGATTTTCAAAACACGTTTATTATACTCAGTTCGTTGATGATATCCCATCTGACCTGCCTGAGGAACAGTTGCTTGTACCCAATTTGGATGCCATGAACCAGCAGTACCAATCATTCTACGATGCTTTGAATTTTTATGTGTTAAAAGTTTCACACCCCATCTCTTTACATGACCTTGAAAACCTTTTCCTTTAGTGACTGCAATAGTATCAAACATGCCACCTTCTTTTACAACATCATTAACCTTTAATTCTTTTCCTAGAATGTCCTTTGCATATTTTACTCGCTCTTCGATACTTCCGCCACCAATTCTAAACTCTCTAATCTCAGGAGTTTTTTTAGGAATACCAGTTACAAGTTTTGGCTGAGTATAAACCAACGCTCGTATTTCATCGGCATCTTTTGCGAAATCCCAATTTTTCTTTTTGTCTTTTTTAGGTAACGGTAATTTTTTTGACAACTCCGGATCCAATTTAGTAGCCCATATTTCACCTGTTGTTTTTAGACCATTGTTTGTTTTCTTATAAGCTCTTATTGCTGCTATTTTTATTGGCGGTGTTTCAACCACTGAAACAGGCATTCTCACTTCTTTTCCAGATGTAGTTGAAGTTGGCCGATAATCCACAACAAAAGCATGGGTCATACCTGCTTTATAACCTAGAAAACCCTGAATTTTTGGTTTATCTCCTCCTTCTGGCCAGCTTTTTATATGTGGAGTTTCAGCTTTTGCTCTCTTCCGTGGCGAATAGCCCATTGATCCTCTTCTTGGATGGTGTCTATTATGCATAACATACACTCTCTGTTAATTTTCTAATGTGATATGTGTTACTGATCCATATGTGTCCAACCGTGACATTTTACAAACCACCAAAAATCATACATAGGTGTTTGATAACGGGATTCTCAGAGAATTGCCCGATGGATGTCTGGTATGGACCAGGAGGTAAGGGATGTAAGATACTATATATAAAGGTTATTGCTACTTTTTTCTTCTATATTATTTACTGAGGATCAGTTTTTTCAAAAAAGTTTTGGAATAATCCTCCATGGAACTTTTTCCATATATTTTTTGTATTCATTTCCATATTGTCTAACTAATAGTTTTTCTTCGTCAATTATACTCCATATCATAATCGGTATTGCAGTTATTGCAATTAATAATGCTGCTAGTGAGTAAAAGAAAAACGCCAACCCAAATCCAACAATAAGAAGTGATGCATAATGGGGATGACGAATGTGTTGAAAAACTCCCTCTGTCACAAGTTGGCCTTTGAAGGTTTTATGCCAGAATATCTCCCATTTAAAATATACAAATGCTCCTAAGAGGAAAATAACAATTCCTGAAAAAATACTTACAAAAATGTTTATAGGGATTCTCCAAACTCCATATAATGCGGTTAAAGGTCCTATCGTTATGATTAGTAATAATGGTGCATAGTGAATAATAAAAAGCGTTCGTAATTCTTTAGGAGGTCTGTATTTTAACATATGTTTACATTAAGTTTTTTTTTTAGATGAATTTTATGCCGTCATGTTCTATTATAATATCTTGTGGTTTAAGTGTGTGTTTTGTGTTCCGCATTTTCATAACAGATAGTTTTCTTCTATCCATCGTTGGGTCTAGATTTAGGGTTACAACTGCATCTGCAAGAAACTCTGAAATTCCATCTCTAGATAAATAGGAGGAACCTACAGGTAATTCTGAGGTAACTATTGATGTTGCTTTTGTTGTCTCTAAAGCATTCATAATATATCGTAGATGCAATCTTCTGATTGGAAGGTTACCATCTGGTGTAAGTTCTTCAGAACCAAGGACCTCATTAGGTGTATTTGTTTCTATGTTTCTTAGATATATTGGCATTTCAGATAATGGAGTTATGGAGTCTAGTACAATTCTATCGTACTCTCCTGATAAGATTTCGTTAGTCATGGTTTCATAGATAAGTTTTTTATTTATGTTTAAGAACAGGAATTTCACAAGATTTTTTTCAATTGATGGTTGAAAATCAAAACCTAGTTCTTTTGCTTGAGTTAGGATACCATCAACTTTTTTATCTAATGTTAAAAACAGGCATTTTTCTCCGTTTTTTACTCCTTCATATAAAAATTGAAAACAAAAAATACTTTTTCCTCCGCCGGGTGGTCCAGATACTAGAGTTATGGATTCTTTTGGTAGTCCTCCTTCTATTATGTTATCAAGACCTGTTATGCCTGTTTTTATTCTCTCCATTTTTTTTATCCTCCTATGTTGAGTTTTTATCTTATAATTTGGATGCTGTTGCCATATATAATCGGTTGTATATTATCTTATCCGTTTTTATTATTGGGCTAGGAATAAATGTTTTCCAATATTATTATAAAAACATTCCGATAAAATATAACAAAGTGTTATATTAATAACAATTGGGAGAAAAAGTGTTATATTGATAACATAAGAAGAAACGAATCAGGAGAAACACACAATTTTTTTCACATTATGTTACAACATTAACATAAATGGACAGGAACGTATAGAAATATTTATATATTAAGCAAAACAAAAATATTATTGTAAACAAAATTATCAAGTGGTCACATGACTAAGAAAAACATCAATATCTGGATATGGCTTCAAAACGGTAGGCTAGTCAAAGCTGTATCCTGTGCAGACGAAGGCACAATAAGAATCTATGATGAAGATGACAACCTGATATTAAAAAGAACAGGACTAAACCAAAGGCAGGTAAAAGTAATTGAAAAACAAATCCTGAGATATGGTGCAAAAAAACTCGACAAACATGCAGAACCTTTCAAATTCTTATAAAAAAACCAATGGTTTAGTTGTCCACTATAACATGTTTTTCAGGAAATATTTTTATACCTTTATCACCAATTTCCATCAACACAATCTTTTTTTGATGTTTACAATTTCTCATTTTTAAAATTTCAATAGCATTCTCACGAACATCCTTTTTCTTGATGTTGTAAAGAACTATTATACCATCTGCTAAAAACTCTTCAATTCCGGTATCACTATATCTCGTTGGTAGAGGATCTGTCTCGGTTATTAAAAGAGATGTTGCACCTGTTTCTTCAAAAAAACTAAACAGTTGCTGAAGATAAACTCTGTAGTTTTTATCCTTAGTCACTGATGCCGCGATAATGGCACTTAAAGAATCCACAGCGATAACATCAGGATGAAAATCTTTTGGGATAACAAGTGGTTTAATTTTATATGATAATTCCATAGCTGATCCAGAGCCACCTATTGATCCAAATTTCATTCTAAGTATATCAAGCGGGTTAATCTTCTGTATTAAAAAATCACCATTTTCAACATAATTTTCTACATTCCACCCAAAGTTTTTCATACTTTTCATTATACGTTCTTTACTTTCTTCAAAGCTGACATACATACATTTTTTACCCTTGGAAACAAGATTATAGCATATTTGTCTGCACAGTGTGCTCTTGCCAGTACCTGGGCCTCCTGCTATCAGCACAGAGCTGCCTTTGGGTATACCTTTTTCTGCAAATAAATTATCAAGTCCACTGATGTCTGTTTTTAGCACTTTATCCTTCTCATCCTTGATAGGATTGTTAGTTTCATCCATTGTTAAATCGCTCTTTTTTCCATCATTTTCATTAAATTTTATCAGAGGCATTCAAAACCTGATTTTCTTGATATTTTATCTTACCCTCTATTTTCCATTTTAACTATATATCATTGTCAATAAAAAAACTTTCTTATTATAAAATTTTTACAGCTGTTTTTAATTTCTAACAATTCCTGGACCTACTTGAACCCCTATTTTTACAACTGTAAGTTCCAAATCAATATTTTTATTCCCTGGTGTTATTTCTATTAATGGTGGTGATTGAGAATCATCTCGAACCACATTAATATCACCATTTTGATAGTATTCCCACAGTAAACCTGAATTGTTTTTAATCAGTGATTGATTCCAAGCATCTGGATAATTTGTAGAAATTTGTATAGAGTTTATATTATTATTTGAAGATGTATAATATGTTGAATAATTTGTACGAATAAAAACAGTTTTATCAGGGTTTCCATAACCACTAGAATCAACCTTTCTCCCTGGAGAACTACTAAAAAATGGTAAACTATAATATATTGTAATCTTGGTATCACTAGTATCCTCAACAATGATAGATGGTTTAACCATCATTTCTTCACTTGTTTTTTTAGCAATTATCCCCCCACCTTCAAGAATATACTTATAATCAGCAATATAAGAGTTATGAGCTTCATATTTAATTGAGGTTAAATTTATTCCATTATCAAACTCGGTATGTATAGGATTAAATGTAGGTGCAGGTATTATTTTTATTTTACACTCACCCACGTCGTTTTGATCACATAAATCAATCTGACCTGCAGCGCCCATAGTTACAAAATATGGAAGCTCTTTACTACCCAAAGTTATAGGAGATGATATTAGTACCTTTTCTTTTGTCATGGATTGTATATCTATCGTTGATTTCAGATATGAGAATTGTTTTTCCACTTCATTCATATGATCAAGTTCTTTTTCTTCCATTATCCTAGGGATATAAACAAGCTGAATCGTGGCAAGTATTATAGAGACAAGAGCCACCAGTAGAAGCGCTTCAATCACGCCTGAAACTGCATTATTTTTTCCAATAAATTTTCTTCTTTTCATCTCTCCTCTTCAGCCTCCTGAATCCACCTTGGCATATATGCATGTTCTCCTATAATACAAATCGATTTCTATATCTACTTGTTGTTTTTTTTCTATTGTTGCATATTTTGCTCTCTGGTAAAAAGTAATATTGTTTTTTACATCTTTTTCAAATGATTGGTTAAAAAAACTATACCAAGCGTTAGGATATTCTGTTGAAATATTTATACTTGAAATATCAGACCAATAATTCCAACCATTATCAGAAAGTTCATCTGAATAATTAGTTCGAACATAACAGTGTCCAAATCCGCCAATATTATTATCCCCCTCGTTACAAACAATTACAGGAATATCAAAATACATTTCAATATTAGTAACATGTCCATTCTGATCCCTTATAGGTGTTGCATTAAAAGACGGATCAACCCACATAACTGATTTCCCTTCAGGTTGTTTAATAATTATTCCTCCTCCTTCCAACACATAGGTTTGAGGAACAAAATAAAGGTTATGCGATTGATATTTTATTGATGTCAAATCATAAGTTATTGTGTCACTTATTTTGATTTCATAAGCTGTATCATCTTTGCCAATTATAGTAAGTTCACCTTGTGCAGGAGCTGTAACAAAATATGGGAGCTCACTACTACCTAAGGTTATTAAGGTGGAAATAGGGATACTGGTATTTTCTTTAGCTTGTATATCCATCATAGCTTTCAAACGCGAAAATTGATTAGATATTTCATCCATATGATCTGACTCTTTTTGTTCCATTATCTCAGGAATGTACAAAAGCTGTATCATTGAAAGAACTATCGCAAATAAACCTATAAGGAGAATTAATTCAATTGCACCTGCAACTGCAGTTTTTTCTTTGATAAAAACTTTTTTTTTCATCTCTCCATCCTTTTACCCTTCAAATAAGAATATGTATGTTTTATAACTTATAATTTACGTGTCATTATGTCATAATTACAAAAATACCAACAATGTTTTTTTAAATAAATTTAAAGATGATGAATTGATTCCTGCTTTCATAACAAGTAAACCTCCTATTATGAAGATTAATGAATAGGAGTATAGATAGTGGAGGCAAATTATATGAGTATGACTTTCGTAGAAAAAATACTTGCAAAATATGCTGGAGAAAAAAATGTAGTTCCTAATCAGATAGTAACAGTTCATCCTGATCATCTTTTGACTCATGATAATACTGCTGCTATTATTCAGAAGATAAAACCTGAATTAAAGGAGTATGGGGTGTGTGATAAATCCCTTTCAATTATTGTTCTTGATCATGTTATCCCCGCGGCGTCTGAAAAAACAGCGACTAATCATAAGGTTATAAGAGAATTTGTAAGAACTCACAATATTGGAAATTTTTTTGATGTGGGCGCTGGTGTTTGTCATCAGATAGTTGTTGAGAAAGGTCTTGCATTGCCGGGGAAACTGCTTTTAGGTAGTGATTCGCATACGTGTTCTTATGGTGCGGTTGGTGCTTTTTCATCTGGTATTGATCGTACTGAGGCTGCTTCTCTTATGTTGACTGGTGAGACTTGGTTGAAGGTGCCTAATAGTATTAAAATGACTCTTTCCGGAAAACTAAAACTTGGTGTTTCTGCTAAGGATGTTGTTTTGCATATTATTGGTGATATTTCTGCTTCTGGTGCGAATTATTGTTCAGTAGAATTCCATGGTGATGTAGGGCAGTTTTCTATTGAAGAGCGATTCACTGTTGCTAATATGGGTGTGGAGATGGGTGCTAAGAACGCTGTGTTTTTAGTGGATGATGTTACAAAAAAATATCTTGGTTCAATAGGTATATCTGGTTCATCTTATGATCCTATTTATCCGGATGGAGATGCATCTTATATGCAGGAGTTAGAGTATGATCTTTCTGGTATTGTTCCAATGGTTGCTTGTCCTCATACTGTGGATAATGTTAAACCTGCTTCTGAGATGGATGGTTTAGAGATCCAGCAATGTCTGATTGGTACTTGTACTAATGGTAGGTTTTCTGATCTAAAAATTGCTGCTGATATTTTAAAAGGTAAAAAAATTAGTCCAAATGTTAGGCTTCTTGTTTTACCTGCTTCGAAGAAGATCTATCAAGATGCGTTAAGAGCTGGTGTAATTGAAACACTGGTTGAATCTGGAGGTGTTGTGCTTCCGCCTGGTTGTGGTCCATGTCTTGGTGCACATCAGGGGGTATTGGCTCCTGGTGAACGATGTTTGAGTACTGCCAATCGTAATTTTAAGGGTCGTATGGGTTGTAAGGAAGCTGAGATATTTCTTGCTAGCCCGGCTACTGTTGCTGTTTCAGCGATTCATGGAAAGATAACTGATCCAAGAGAGGTGATTAAAAAATGAAGGTATGGAAATATGGTGATAATATTAACACCGATATGTTGTTTCCTGGTAAGTATACATATACTTGTAGTACTGCTGAAGAAATCAAGCCTCATCTGCTGGAGGATTTAGATTCATCTTTTTCGAAACAAGTAAAAGTGGGGGATATTATTTTTGCTGGGAAAAACTTTGGTTGTGGTAGTTCACGTGAGCAGCCTGTTATTGGGTTAAAAGCTGTAGGAATAAAGGCTGTTGTAGCAGAAAGCTTTGCTCGTATTTTTTATAGAGCCTCGATTAATCAGGGTCTTCTTTTGATTGAGTGCCCTGAAGCGGTAAAAGCCTATTCAAAGGGTGATAACATTGAGCTTGATGTTGATAATGGAAAAATAATTGTTAGTGGTAAGATGTTTTCTTTTCCAAAGCTTCCAGAAGAGATTCTTGCTATTCGTGATGCTGGTGGGTTACTGGCTTATACTCGTTCTAAGCTAAAAAAGAAATAATGAATTTTCCTAATCCGTCATTTAAATGGTTTATAATGATATTCCACTGTCCTATACTGCCTGATATTCATATTCTTTGTAGCATTTATAAATACCATACATGAAAAAGACGATTAATATAATAATAGTTGATATTATGATAATATCTGCCAATAGCATATAGTCATAAGCATATAGCCATAACCAAATTGATACAGACAATATACTTATTGCAAATATTCGTACTATGAAATATGGTGCTTTTTCCAAAGCATATAATATTATATCTTTTATTTTCGGGCTCATTTAATTACCTCGAATCACAATTTCAAAAACAGATGCCAGTTTTTAAACTCCATGTTCTCCCAGCGAAAAAATAGAACTCCAGACGTAGCTCATACCATGTTAATCTTGGTTATTATAATATAGATATTTTCCATTCATGTGTTCTTTTGAGAGTTTTTTGTAGGTTTCTGCATTTAAAAATGCTATTTCTTTGAATTTTTCATCTTGTTTAACAATGTTACCTGGAACTCCAAGGACAAGACTGTTTTCTGGTATTCTTTTGTTTTCTGTAACAAGTGCATTTGCACCGATTATTGATCCATTTCCAATTCTACATCCGTTCATCACTGTTGCATTCATGCCGATGATAACATTATCTTCGATGATTGCTCCATGTATTATTGCTCCATGTCCGATTGAGACATTTTTCCCTATTTTTACTCTGTATTCTTTATTTGTATGTATTACACAGCAATCTTGAACATTTGAACCATCATCTATCTTGATAATGTTTTGATCTCCGCGGATTACTGCATTTGGAAAAATACCACAGTTTTTACCTATTTTTACATCTCCAATTATGACTGCAGTTTTTGCTACAAAGCTTGATTTGTGTATTTCTGGTCTCATTTTATCATGCCTTTTTTTGGTCTGGTAAATACAATCCTGTTTTATATTTTATGTTACGTGTAATTTTGGTTCTGTAAATTATATAATCTATTTATTTTTATACTTGATAAATAGAAAGATAGAAATACAACATTTTGAATATAAATTACGGTTAGGTAGATTGTGGGGAATATTCGCTCAAAGGAAGATGAGTTAATATGTTAAAGTTAATTTTAAAAAAAACTAGAAAAGGTCTTGTGCTATTCTTTATCTCCTTATTGATTTCTAATATAGCTTTTATTTCAAGTGTGGCAGATGAAGATCTAAAACCAGATCTTAAAATAAGTTTTGTAGAGCCTCCTCCTGATAGTATTACTGAAGGAGATACACTAACGGTAAAAGTTAAAATCGAAAATATTGGAGATAAAAACATCTCTGCTGATGATGAAAGCATAGAAGTTGGACTTTTTATTGATGACCTTTATATTCCCGTATCAACCAATAGCACCAAAGGTTTATCCATCGGTAAATCTTTTATTATGAATCTCAGCTGGACTGCAACATTAGGTGCTACCACCAATCGCCGTTTATTGGTGGAAGTAGATTATAAAAAA
>JAUWGL010000132.1 GCA_030606465.1 Thermoplasmata archaeon
TGTGATACTGAAATACATATCCAAGACAGTTATCAATTTTTTCAACGTTTGTTTTTGTTGTGTCAATTCCCTTTATTTAAATTTTTCCCTTTGATTGTTTCAAAAGTACGTTTAGCATTTTTGCAAAAGTTGTTTTTCCAGCGGCATTTCTTCCAACAAGAGCAATAAATTCTCCTTTTGAAATATTAACATTAATGTCTCTAAGAACAGTTGGGCCATCTGGATATTTATACCACAGTTTACTCACTTTTGCAATGTAACTAGCACCATCATTGCTTTTACTAATGTAAGATTGGGTAGCTTTCCATTTATAATTTTTAAAAATCGGTGAAAAAATCTGTCTTCCCTCTTTTATTGTAAGTGGAATTTTTGCATCGATGTTTTTTTGTTTTAATTCTGCACTTAGACGAGTTATAGGTGGAATTCCGATATCTGGTAATCCTCCTTCATCTAGCCTAACCCATCCTCTAGGATCACCATCGTATCTGATTTCACCTCGTTCTAAGATAATCAGACGATCTACTGATTGCAGAACTCTATCCATCCTGTGTTCAACAATTACAACTGTTAATCCTAGTTCCTCATTTAGTCGCCTTACAAGCTGAATTACTTCTTCAGCTCCCTTTGGATCTAACTCAGATGTAGGTTCATCTAGAACTAGAATTTCTGGATGTAATACTAAAACAGAGGCTATGGCAGTTTTTTGTTTCTCTCCACCTGAAAGTGTTGATATCTGGCGATAACGGAGGTGATCAATTCCAATGGTATCAAGAACCTCTTCAATTCTTTTTACCATAACAGTTTTAGACAAACCTAAGTTTTCAAGACCAAAAGCAATTTCTCTTTCTACATCTGTTGTAACAAGCTGGTTCTCAGGATCTTGAAACACCATTCCTACTTTTTTTGCCATGTCTTTTGTAGGGGTACGAAGCGCATCAATGTTTTGTACCTCAACTGATCCAGATATTTCTCCTCCGTAAAACGAGGGGACTAGTCCATTTATGCATCTGCAAAGCGTTGACTTCCCGCATCCCGAAGGCCCTGTTATCAGGATAAAGTCTGAATCATCAATTGATAATGATACATCACTCAACGCTTTGTTTTTACTATCTGAATATGTGAAAGTCAAATTTTTTATGTTAATCAAGATCAATCACCTTCTTTAACGGAGAAAAAACAGCTGGAGCTACAACCATAAAAACTAGAATAGATGCCATGAGAACATAAGAAAACGTAATTGCAATAGTACTAAGATTTGGATAATATTCATATGTACCAATCTGTAGTATCCACATTGTAATAAGCAATATAAATAACGTTACTGGTAGCATTATAAAAAAATAATCAGTTCCTGTAGTCTGAACAGTCTTGTAGTATGTTTTTTTCCCTTTTGATCCAAATCCCCGCGATTCCATGGCTTCAGCTGACTGAATTGACCGTTCAAGAGAGCTAGAAAGCAAAGGTGGAAGCAGAAGAGCACGTCGTTTTATTCGATTAAGAAATCTTCCTTTATTCATTTGATATCCTCGTGTTTTAAGGGAATCTTGTAATTTGTCAAGATCAGCTAAAAGACAAGGAATGAAACGAGTAGCAACTGATGTAACAAGCACAGTTCGATATGGTAATTTTAACAAAAGAATAGTCTGTAGTAAATCATCAGGGTTGATTGTAAGAGTAAGTATGGCAAACGCAGAAATAGTTGCCATTAGACGAATAGACATGCCTACGCCAAATACAAGAGATTCTAGTGTAATTTTTACATTGCCTAAAATAGGTAGCCCAATAGCCCTGTAGATTACGTGCGATCCATGTTGACTTGCAAGCAGATTTATTATTATGATGAAAATCGACAGAAATAAGGCAAGTTTAACAAATGAACTCCACTCTTTTACAATCTTTCCAATTATTACAAAAGGAAGAGTAGATAAGAATAGCAACACAAGCAGAAGAGGATCATCAATAAGAATAGTCCCAGCCACAACTGCTAAAACCCAGATAATTTTACAAACCGGGTGAAGTCTATGCACTGGTGTTTTTTTGTTTTGATATATAAATTTCAACTAAGGCACCTTATAGATATTTTCATCAACAATAACTATACTTGCACAGTTTTTTATGTCCTCGTGATTGTGTATAAGAACCTCTGCTGCTTCATTTACATCTTCAGTGGTAATGCCAGAAATCACCCATACCACGTTTTCTCCGTTCCAATTACCTTTTGGGTTCCACGGATTCTGAGTTGCAATAATGACGCCTCCATGATTAAATACATAATTTTCGCCACCATATCCATTAAAAGTAACTAGTTTTCCCCCTTCAAATTCTATAAACCATCCGAGATTTCCTGTGTTACCATTTAATCCTAAAATCAGTTCATTATCTATCGTACCTATAAGAATAAGATTGTTATTTTTTTTCTCACTATTTGAAAGTTCATCAAGGAATCTCAGCGATGCCGGTACACCTGAGGTGTTTAATGATTGTTGTAGATCATATGCCGCATCATAAAAAACATCTGAATAAACAATAGTTGTACCTCTTACTTTTCCATGAAAACCATGTACAAACGGTTCTGGATAATCTGCAATAACGGCAGTGTTTATCCTATCTGAATCCCAATAGTGATAGTCCCATCGTTCAACATCACCAGGATGCAATATATAATCAGAAGCACCAATTGGTGATAGCATTCCATTAATATAATAAAACCAATCTTTCTTCTCTCCTTTTCCCATTGAATATGTTGATTTAATTCCATTTATTGACTCGACGAAACCACCTCCATAACTATGCGTAACCTCTGAGATTTTTTCTAATCCATCCATTGCCGTTTCTCCGGCTTTGATTCCTACATCTTTAGAAAATATGATATGTTCGCCGAAGTTTTTAGTCGCTGTTATTTTTACAGAAAAAAAATCTTCATCAATGTTAATCAGGATGCTACTTTTGTCATTGGTAACATACAAGATTGCCATCAAACATACAAAGATAGACACCGAGGCGATTAGTTTTATAGCATATTTTCCATTGGTGGCTTTTTTATACAGTGACAGTGTTCTCACCTCTTTTCTCCCTACTCCATCTATATGTAGTTGATTACAGAAATAGCATCTACATCTGCACCATTATCCAGATCTGTTGGATCATAAATAGGATTCCCTTGGCTGTCAAGACACGATCCATCTCCTAAGATATCTACCAGTCGTATGTAGTTGATATTTTGCAGATCAACATCTCCAGATTGTACAAGCAGATCGTTCACAAGATCATCTAAATCAAAGGCATCTCCACCAGCTACAGCCGGGTCAAAAGGATCAATATCGTTTTTAT
>JAUWGL010000062.1 GCA_030606465.1 Thermoplasmata archaeon
TCTTTCTTGATAGCTATGAAAATCCAGATAATAATGGGATCAAAATCTGACACCGCTGTTGCTGAAAAAGCAGAAAAAATCCTTAAAGATTTTAGTGTTAATTATGAAATAAAGGTTGCATCTGCTCATAGAACACCGGATGTTTTAAAAGAACTTGTTGAAAAAAGCGATGCAGATGTTTTTATTGGTATAGCTGGTCTTGCTGCAGCGTTACCTGGAAGTATTGCTGCTCATACAATAAAACCAGTTATAGGAGTACCGGTGAGTGGAAAAGTGAATCTTGATGCGATATTATCAATTATTCAAATGCCACCAGGAATACCTGTAGCGGCTGTTGGTCTTGATCGTGGTGATAATGCCGCCTTGCTTGCGATATCTATACTAGCTGTTAAAGATAAAAAACTTAGAGATCAATTACAGGATTACAGGAAGAAATTGAAAAAGAAAGCACTTGGAAAATAGTTGATTAGAAAATGTTTGATGCAGATAAGTTCATTGAAAAAACAATTCCAAAGCTACAGGAAGAAATCAAGGGTAAAGCTTTGATTGCTTTCTCAGGTGGCGTGGATAGTACGGTTTGTACAGCGCTGGTTAACAAAGCAATAGATGAACGACTTGTTGCTGTTCATGTGGATACTGGTTATATGCGTAAGGATGAGTCTAAAAATGTTAAAAAAATGATGGAGAAGATGGGGCTTAACTTTCGTTTTATAGATGCAAGTAAAGAATATTATAAAGCGTTAAAAGGTGTTGAAGATCCTGAGAAGAAACGTAAAATCATAGGTGAAAAGTTTATCCGTGTTTTTGAAAAAGCTGCTGAAAAAGAGAATGTGAAGTATCTTGTTCAGGGTACTATTGCTCCTGACTGGATTGAATCAGGCGACAGTCTTCGTGATACTATAAAATCTCATCATAATGTTGGTGGTCTCCCTAAACATATGAAACTAAAGCTTGTGGAACCTCTTAGAGATCTTTATAAGGATGAGGTTAGAAAGGTTGCCAGAAAATTAAGGTTGCCTGTTTCAGAACGTCAACCATTTCCTGGCCCAGGTTTAGCTATACGTATTATTGGTGAGGCAACACCAGAGCGTACCAAAATTGTTAGAGAAGCTTGTGACATCGTGGAAAAAGAAATAGAAAATGCAGTAGAAAAAGGGCTTATGGAAAAACCATGGCAGTATTTTGCTGTTCTTCTCCCTGTTAAATCAGTAGGCGTCCATGGTGATAAAAGAGTATATGGAAATGTGATCTCTGTTCGAGCGGTGCAAAGTGTTGATGCTATGACATGTGCTTATAGTAAAATTCCTCATGAGGTAATTGACAGGATTTCTACTCGTATAACTAATACGCTTAAGGAGGAAATAAACCGTGTCGTATATGATATAACAAATAAGCCGCCTAGTACTGTGGAATGGGAATGAAATAATGGTTAAAATATATATTATCGATAACGGTGGTCAGTGGACGCATCGGGAATGGCGTACGCTACGGGAAATTGGTGTTGAAACAAAGATAATTCCTAATACTGCATCTTTTGATGAAATTGTTAAAGAGGATGTTGATGGTCTGGTTTTATCTGGTGGTGCTCCAAGAGTAGGATTGGAGAGTAAGCTGGGTAACTGTGCTGAGTATCTTAAAAAAGCAGGTTTCCCGGTTCTGGGTATTTGCGCTGGTCATCAGTTTATGGCACAGTTTTTTGGTGGAGAAGCAAGGCCTTCGAAGATTCCTGAGTTTGGTAAAATAGAGCTGACTCTCCTTAAGGAAAATGATGTGCTTTTCAAGGGTGTTCCCAAAAGGTCTATTGTGTGGGAATCCCATAATGATGAAGTAACAAAGCTTCCTGAAGGTTTTGAGTTACTTGCTGAGAGTGAAAACTGTAAGATTCAGGCTATGAAACATAAGAACAGACCGTTTTATGGGCTGCAGTTTCATCCTGAGGTTGAACACACTGAGTTTGGTGAACATATTTTCAGGAATTTTGTAAAATTTTGTACAAAAAAATAATCTTCTTACGTAATAACAGCTTTTTTGATTTTGAATGGTTGATTTTTTAAATGATTATCTGTTTTTGATATTGTTGATCTGGGGGGAGCAATGAGCAAGGAAGAATATAAATGTAAATACTGTGGTAAAAAGATGCATAAAATTGATTATGAAATGTATAATTGTTACTGCGGTAAATGCAGAGAACTAATGGAATGGAAAAGAACACTTGATCATATAAAGAAGTACGAAAAATAAGAGAGGTTTGTCTAACTTGTTGACCAAGGATATTCTCAATCCCGCTGTGTCTGATGCGTTAAATTTTATTGAAAAACATCACGAATCTGTAGCAGATAAAACCATGCTTTTACTTGCTGGTGATTGTATGGTTGATTACCGTGGTCGTGCACGTTCTTTTCTTGACTGGGGCGAACGAATAATCATGATAAAACAGGATGGGAACGTACTGGTTCATCAGCCTGTGATGCGTGAACCAATTAACTGGCAGCCAGCTGGCAGTAGAACAAGTTTCAATGTCACAAAGGATCATCTAATTCTGAGATGCAGTCATACACGGCCTCCTGAAAAAATGAAAATAATATTTCGAAAGATACAGTTTGTAACAGTTACCTCACTTCGCGATAAAGCAGAACAAATAATATCGGGTATGGAGACAGATGTTATCAATGAAATAATAAGTAACCCAAGCATGGTTGAAGAAGGTTTACGTATTAGTAAACGTGAAAAACATGTGAAATCAGGGATGATGGATCTTTTTGGTTATGACCTTGAACACACTCCTGTGGTTATCGAAGTGAAACGTAGCCTTGCAACCATTAGTGCTGTTCAGCAACTACGAATGTATGTGAATGATATCAAAAACGATGTAGAAGAAGCTAGTGTACGCGGGATTCTATGTGCACCACATGTTCCCGACATGGTAAAAAACCTGTTAGCGGATTATAACCTTGAATGGAAAGAAGTCGAACGACATGTTGTATTACCTGATGATTTTCAAAGATCATTGAAAGATTTTAAAAAGTAAAACATTATATCATTTATGGGGATGTCTGGATGAGTATAATGGGGCATATCCTATCCGATTCCGCTTTTTCCAGACCCCTCAAGCTAATTGTATAAAATTCTTAGTTTTAAAAGGATAATCTATTTAAATTTGAGTATCTTTCTGACTTGTTGTAATGGGGGTAAGAAATTGAAACAATTGTTGAAATTGATTATTGTTTGTATAATCCTATTATTGATTTGTCCTGTATCATCTGCGAATGAAAATATAAAATTAAAAGGGGCATCATGCAAATCGCAAACTTCTCAAACTGAATTGGAAATAACAATTGATGTTTTTTGTGTAGTTATAAAAAATATTGGAGACGAGGTTGCTACTAACGTAGTGGTTAATATTGATTTAACTGGAGAACTTCTATTAGTAGGTCAAACAAGTAGTAGTGGTATTATAACATTTCTTCCAGCAGGCGATACACATGAAGAATGTGTCCGCCCAGAACTCATGCTTGGTTATGGAGAGGTAACATTATCAGCTTCAGTTAGTGCAGACAACGCACCAGAGGTTCAGAAGAGTAAAGTAATTGGTAGGATGATAGGGACAATCTTTATTCCATATCGTGATGTGGCTATTGATGTCAGCACAGATAAAGATGAATATGGTATAGGTGAATCCGTTACTGTTATAGTTACAAACGTTGGTGAAACAAAAATAGAAATCGGAGGGCCTTGTTTTTACATTTACAATGACCTTGAAGAACTAGTTTGGGAGGGATGCATGTTTTGTTACTGGGAGCTTGAACCAGGAGAATTTGAAACTTGGATTTGGAATCAAAAAAATATGAGAGGAGAACAAGTACCAGGTGGCACCTATACCGTAAAAGGAGAATTTAGGATAGATGATGAGTTATACACTGACACTGATGTTTTTTACATTTACGTAACAGCTAAGTTTTGCGGTTATGTATACGCCTCAGACAGGCAAACACCTTTAGAGAATGCTACTATTTCCATAGATGCTGTTGACTGTATATGGATTACAGATGAGAATGGTTACTATGAAACTGGTTACCATTGGATGCCTGGATGGTGGGATCTCATAGCATGCCCACCAGATGAATACCATGACATTTACATGTGCAGTTTTCAAATAGCACAAGTTGACAAAGGAGAAACATGCGGGGTAAACTTTACGCTAGATAAAAAAACGAAAAACACGCCACCAAATAATCTAGAGATACAAGGGCCAACAAATTGTAAAATCGGTAAAAAATATGAATATATATTTTCAGCCGTGGATTCTGAGTCTAACCAGATATATTTCTCAGTTTATTGGGGTGACGGATCCTTCGCAGATTTCTACAAGGCAGATTCAAATGGAAAAATCAAAGTTGAAAGAACATGGAGTGAAAAAGGTGAATACACCATTCAGGTCTACGCGGTTGATCAATATGCATACTATAGCCATCTGGTAAAACTCGATATAACAGTTACAAAAGCTAAGCAAATATCTTATCCACTGCTAAAGGTTTTATTAGATAAAATATCTTTATTAGTTAAATTAATAATAGTTAACCCCATCTTTTGAAAAGAGAATGCTTAATACCCAGTTGATCAAGTATTTTTCCAACAATAAAATCCACAAGCTCCTCAATCTTTTTGGGTTTATGATAAAAACCAGGCATAGCCGGTAAAATTATTGCACCAGCTTGTTTAGCAGCAAGCATGTTTTTAATACCTGGTAAATCCAACAGGGTCTCACGTATTACAAGAACAAGCTTCCGATTTTCTTTCAGACAACAACTAGCAGCACGAGAAGTAAGAGTATCACCATAACCATTAGCAATAGCAGACAAGGTTTTCATACTACACGGGCAACACTGGTCAGTTATTTCTTAACTCTTTATCTAATTCCTCCAACAACTTCCTTGCTTTTTTACTAAATTTTCTTGGTGTTTTCACATGAATTTCAACAAATAAATCACCATGACCTCGTCCATGTAAGCCAGGCATACCCTTATCACGTATTTTAAACATTTCACCATTTTGTGTCCCCTCCGGGATCCTGAGTTTTTCAATCCTACCATTTAGTGTTTCAACATCTATTTTAGCTCCAAGAGCAGCCTCAGTAAAAGATATTTCTTTTAGCATGTGAAGATCTAAACCTCTCCTATTAAACACATTATGTTTTTTAATATGAACAACAACATAAAGATCCCCACTTCCACCGCTTCTAGCCTCACCCTCACCTGCAAGTCTCAACTGTGAACCATCATCCATACCTCCTGGAATTCTTATCTCTATATCCCTTGTTTTTTGTAATCTGCCCTCACCATGACATTCAGGGCAACGTTCCTCAATGACACTTCCCTGACCATGACATTTACCACAAGTAGTCACCTGAGTAAACATTCCAAAAGCAGTCCTCCGAGAGCTTTGAATCTGACCAGAACCATTACAACTAGGACAAGTTTTAGGCGAAGTACCAGGCTTAGCACCACTACCATTGCAAACATCACACATCTCAGTTCTAGGAACACGAATAACAGTCTCTAAACCCTTAGATGCATCCTCAAGGCTTATTTCAACATCATACCTTAAATCCGCACCTTTTCTAGGCCCTCTTCTTTGTCTTCCTCCAAAACCAGTACGATGCCCGAAAAAACGTTCAAAAATATCATCAAAACCAAAACCTGTACCTCTAAATATATCACCAAAATCTACACCACGGAAAATATCCTCATAACTATACTGCTGATCTATACCAGCATGACCATACCTATTATACATCGATCTTTTTTCATTATCAGATAAAACAGCATAAGCCTCAGAAATCTCCTTAAATCTTTCCTCAGCCTCTTTACTAGGGTTTTTATCAGGATGATA
>JAUWGL010000128.1 GCA_030606465.1 Thermoplasmata archaeon
ATTTTTACCATCCTCTAATAGAAGTATAACTTCCACATTTTTATTAATTTTTATTAAACTTAGATGTTGCTGAAAACCTATGTTTATTTATTTTCCTTTTAATCTCAGTTTTATAAAGGCGTCTAACTTGTTAAAAGCTTCCTTAAGTGTTTTTATATCTGGTAAAATAACTGCTCTGAAATGATCTTTTCCATATGTAGAGCAAAAACCAGATCCATGAACCACTAAAACATGAGCTTCATGTAAAAAATCCAAAACAAACTCCTTGTCATCCTTCCAAATCTTGTTTTTCATGGCTTCAATTTTTGGGAAAATGTAAAAAGCTCCCTGTGGCTTAGCCGTAGAAATACCATCTATTTCATTAAGACGTTTATAGGAAAAATCACGTTGCTGTCTAAGTTTTTGATTAACCTTTTCAATATGGTCCTGCGGTCCTTTCAAAGCCGCTATACATGCACGTTGACAAACAGAGTTAGCACAAAGACGTGAACGTGCTAGACGCATAAACGCATCCTGTACTTCATCAAGTTCACCATTATGATAAAACATTACATAACCTATACGCCAACCAGGTACTAGATATACCTTAGAGAAACCATTAAATGTTATAATAGGGACATCTTTTGCCAGTGATGCAGTCGCATGTTGTTTTTCATCAAAAACCATATCATCATAAATTTCGTCAGAAATAATCGGAATGTTACATTCACCTGCGATGTCAATTATTTCTTTAATAACTTTTTTTGAGTATAATGCACCAGTAGGATTGTTAGGATTTATAAGAACAATACCTTTTGTACGATTTGATATCTCTTTTCTGATATGATCTACATCTGGCTGCCAACCATCATCTTCTAAACAACGATATGAAACTGGCTGAGCATTATTAACCTGTGAGATAAGCATATATTGCGGATATGTAGGCCCAGGTATCAGAAGTTCATCATTAGGATCTAATAAGGCTGTTAGCAATATTTGAAGAGATTCAGTAACACCAGTAGTTACACAGACGTCATCAGGAGTATAACCTACATTGTTCCTCTTTTTTTCACGTTCAACAATAGCATTTCTAAGCTCCAGATACCCTTCTGATGGCGCATAACCATTATGTCCTTCTTTTGCAGCATTGTACAAAGCATCTTTCATATGCTGCGGCGTATCAAAATTATACTTATTTGGATCACCAATATTTAGATGCAAAACCTTGATACCTTTCTGTTCTAACTTCCGAGCAGGTAAAACAACATCCCGGATAGCATAACTAACCGTCTGTGTGCGTTGAGAAGCAGTAATCATATATATCCACAGCAGCAGGTAAATGACAATTATAATAAATACTTGATGGTAACACAAAAAAAACAAGTTTGAACAGTTATGATAAAAAAAAGTTAAAATGATTTTATTTTAGGAGGATTTTTTCAGTGAATAATCTTCACGTACAATGCATTTAAACGCATTTTTATCCTTAAGATACTGCAGGTTTTCATGAACAAGAACAGCAGAACCATCCTTCCGTTTATGTATCGTTTTAAAACTAGTGACACCATTTTTTTTAACCTGATTTATTTTTTTAGCAATATCTTCCTTTGACTCCAATGCATCAAAATCAGTCATATTAAGCGACAACATCTCACTTTTACTATAACCCAATCTTTTATACATATTCTCATTACAATCAAGAATATTAGCATTTTCATCAAAAATAAAAACAGAGTCAAACTCATGTTCAGACCATTTTTCATCAAGTTTTTCCTTAGTAACTCCAATTTTATCAAAATTTTTAAACATATGTCGCTCACGTTCATTTAAAAGCTCAGTGATCTCCATTTTAAGATCAGAAAGATCCTTGTTTAATTTTCTTATCTTTCCTTCAGCTCTTTTTTCACGGGCGATATCAATATCCACTCCTCTGTAGCCAAGTAAACTACCGTCATCATCAAAAAAAGGAACACCATTGGTCATCACATAGACTTTTTCACCATTTTTATTAACATACCAATTCTCAAGATTCTCAATAGGCTTTTTTTTCTTACCCGCTCGATCAAAAACCTGTTTAGTTTTTTTAGTATTTTCAGAGGGTATAGCATCAAAAAAATTTTTTCCAATAATTTCCCCAGGAGCATATCCTAATATGTTGGATATATTCTTAGAACAGAAAGTATAAACACCTTTCTCATCAGTTTCCCAAGCCCAACCTGTAATACTATCAAGTAAATCTTCATGTTTTTTTTCAACAGCCTCTTTTGCTTTGACAGCATCTTCAAAAATTTCTCCTTTTTTTACACCAACTTTATGTACCGCAAGTTTCAAACTAGCCATGACTCTGTTAAGAGAGTTTGTCAACATGTTTATCTCATAGATTTCACTTTTCTCAAGTTTTATATCTAGTTCACCTTTTGAGATGCCATCTATTTTTTTTGTTAAATTTTCAATAGGGCGCGTTATTAGATAAGCCATTATCAATGAGGCAGCAAAAGTAACAATAGTGATGAGACCAATAAGTGGCATAGTGGATTGAAAACCTTCTATACCTCCAATTATCACAATGGGAATCATGGAAATAGCGAGGCATATTATTATCAACAGTGTTTTCAACCTCATTGCATCAACTCGTCTCAGCCATTTTGAATGAAGGTATCTTTTTCATTGTTTATAACTCCTTTTTTATCGCCAAAGATGCCGCCAATTTTGTTTTTAAAATAAAGTCCACGATCACAGTCAAGTATGTAATGTTCTGTTAAGGAGTCAATATACTCAAATATATCATCCTTACTCAATGCGTTTTTATTTTTTAACTCGTTAAACTCTCCAACTCCAAGTGGACCAAGAATGGTTTTGAATTCTTCACGTATTTTTCCTTCGATTACACTCTTCTGAGAGAATAAAACCTTTATCGGCTCAATTTTTCTAACAGGTTTTAAAGGAACAGTAAAATAAAACGTGCTCCCTTCTCCAACTATGCTTTCAACCCATATCTTACCTTTTTGAGCTTCCACAATACCTCTGCATATAGCAAGTCCAAGCCCAGTCCCACCATGTCTCCTACGCAACGCACTATCAACCTGATAGAAAGGCTCAAAAACTCTAACCTGGTCCTCAGGCGTCATCCCATAACCATAGTCTTTAACGCCAAGAAGAATATGATCTTCTTTTGCCTTAGCTGAAATCTCAATTTTACTATTATTTTCAGAGAATTTTATAGCATTACTAATAAGATTTCTTAACACCTGACTCACCCTATCAGGATCCACTTCTATTAACGGAAATTTACCTGTATTTACCACAAGATCTATGTTTTTTTCTTTGGCAAAACCTTTCATAAAACTAGCAGTATCCTTTACTGTTTTTCTAAGATCCGTTCTAGTAAAATCAAATTTTAACCTAGCAGCCTCAATTCTTGATATT
>JAUWGL010000010.1 GCA_030606465.1 Thermoplasmata archaeon
GTAAAAAGGAGGAGGAAACAAAATGATTTACAATATTCCTTTTATTGCAGTAGCTGCACTTATTATGATAGGTTTATATGCAGTGATTTTCAAAAGGAATCTCATTAAAATGGTTATTGGGATAACTCTTATTGAAAGCGGGGTTAACCTGTTTCTGATTACACTAGGATACCGGGAGAGAAGTACTGCTCCTATTTACACAAATTCACCTGGAGGAATAATGTCGCTTCCTGTTCCTCAGGCGTTAACACTGACAAGCATTGTGATTGGTGTGGCTGTTCTTGCGCTTATGTTGTCGCTTATTATTCATATTTACAGGCATTATGGGACGCTCGATGTTAGAAAAATCGGGAGGGAGGATGAAGAATGAACATTGAACATTTATCTCAAACACTTCTCACACATTCTCCTGCGTTAATTGTAGCAGTTCCATTGCTTGGTGCATTTCTAACACCATTGATAAGTAGGATAAATGACAAATTGAGAAATGTTTTTGTTATATTAACAGCTGGTTTAACTGGTTTTCTTGTATTATTGCTTTCTCATGATGTTCTAATTAATGGCAAGATACATACGTATATTTTTGGCTCGCAAGATATCGGATCTCCAGTGGTTCGTATTCTATTTGAAGTTGATGGGATGAATGCATTTATGATTATCATAGGTGCCATACTGGTGTTTGTAGCAGTTGTATATTCATGGGCGTTTATGAAAGAAAACACTGGGCTTGACAAATATTACACCTTGATTCTTTTGATGGCTGCTGGAATGTTCGGTATGATGCTCACTGGTGACATGTTTAACTTCTTCGTATTTCTTGAAATAACATCAATTTCTTCCTGTGCACTTATAGCATTCTGGACTAACAAAGGGAAGGCAGTGGAAGCAGGGTTCAAATATATAGTAATTAGCACAATAGGTGCACTGTTTATCCTGTTTGCAATAGCTATTCTGTATGGTCAATATAATGCATTGAACATGGCAGTCCTTGCAAATTCAATACAATACACGTTCTTAGATAAAATCGCATTTGTACTACTTATCGCAGGGCTTGCTATGAAAGCAGGAATTGTTCCAATGCATATGTGGTTACCAGATGCATATGGTAGAGCTCCCGCTTCAGTAACACTAATACTTGTAGGGACAACACAGGCAAGTCTGTATGCTTTGTTTAGGGTGTGCTTCACAATATATGGTAATTCCTTAACAGCCCCATTAAAACAAATTGGGAGTGTAACTATTACGCTGAATGGGTTTTTAGGTACATTCATTGTAATGCTAGCTATTATTACAATAATCGTTGGAGTGTTCATGGCCCTTAAACAAAGTGATTTTAAAAGGACGATAGCCTTTGCAGCAATAGCAGAAATAGGTTACATATTTCTTGCTGTTGGTGCAGGATTATGGGCAATTGGTACCCCTCATGGGATGATGGCATTAAAAGGTGGTATTTTCCACATAATAAACGATGCTTTAGATGTTGGGTTGTTGTTCCTTGTTGCAGGTGCTATATATTATGCAACTAAGGAAACATCATTAAACAGGATGGGGGGTCTTGCAAGAAATATGAAATATACAACCATATTTTTCTTGATAGGACTTCTCGCTGTTTCCGGTATGCCTCCAATGAATGGTTTTGCCTCAAAACTACTGATTTATGAATCAATTTATCTAATAAACCCGATTCTTGCTATTGTTGCTATTCTATGTAGTATACTACTATTAGCGGTTTTTGTAAAAGTATTTTACTCTGCGTTCCTTGGACCAAAAATTCCAAGATTCAATGATGTAAAAGAAGTCCCAAAAAGCATGCTTATCGCAATGGGTCTCATCGCATGTGTTATTATATTCTTTGGATTGTTCCCAGATCTTATAGTGAATAATATTGTAGAGCCCGCGGCAAATGCACTTGCTAATAATTCAAACTATATTTCACAGATAATAGGAGGTTCATAATATGATAACATGGGAATCATTCTTAGAAACATTTGAAACAGGAAGTGGATTTTGGAATCCGCTAATATGGATCACTGCGATAATTGTTGCATTTCTAATAATTTACATACTCAGAGGTTATGGTAAAAAAGAATACAAAGAAAACACAGAACAAACAAAAGTGTTTTTATCAGGAAATCCAGAATACGAAAAAGAACAAATGCACATAAAAGGCAGCAATGTCTACTGGGGATTCACAGAATCATTGAAATGGGTCTACAAAACCCTTGATAAAATGCACACTGGAAATGTTAGTGATTACATATTATGGTTTGTAATAATCATGGGTATTTTATTCATTCTAGTGGGGGTGATCTAGAATGATAGAATTACAAGATGTATCAATGAGAATTATAATAATTATAGTGGGAACTATCGGTTTTGCTGCTTTTGGGATCATTTTTGGATTGTTTTACAAAGGTATTGACCGTAAACTAGCCGCGCATATGCAAGGTCGAATAGGACCACCACTACGGCAGCCATTCCGAGATGTAGTTAAATTGTTTACAAAGGAAAACATTGTCCCTGAAAATGCGATCCCCTGGGTTTTTAACCTTGCACCGATAATGGGGCTTGTAGGAGCAATATCAATCCTTCTTTACCTGCCAATCGTTCCTCAAACAGATGGAGGGCTTGGTCCATTAGTATCAGTAGGTGGAGATCTACTATTAATACTATATCTCCTAATGATACCCTCACTAGCGATGGTCATCGGAGGATTTTCATCTGGTTCCCCCTATGCAACAGTCGGTGCACAAAGAGAAATGGCAACAATGATCGCCTATGAGTTCCCATTAGCAATAATCATAATAAGCATAGCATGGAGACTAAGCATAGAAGGAAACGCTAATGTGTTTGCACTGACAACAATTTCATCAACAGCTCCAGTTTGGAGCGTTGCAGGACCACTTGGTTTTATCGGTTTTGCAATATTGCTGTTAGTATTGATCATTGTTACACCAGCAGAGCTTTCAAAAATACCATTTGACTCGCCAGAGGCAGAAACAGAGATAGCAGGAGGACTTCTCACAGAGTACTCTGGCAGAAACCTTGCAATGTTTTACCTAACTGATGGTGTAAAAACAGTAGTCATGGCATCTCTTATTGTTGCATTGTTTTTCCCATATAATCTCTCTAATCTGTCTATACTTGGTTTAGAAAGCGGAAGTTATCTTGCATTTGCTGTTGACATCATATTCTACCTAGTCAAAATCTTCCTGGTAATAGTATTCTCCGTTACGTTGATCAGAGTTGCAATTGCTCGATTGAAAATTGATCAGATCGTCTATACTTACTGGGTTCCATTAACACTCCTGGCTCTTGTTGGACTAATATGTATCATGTGGGATCCTGAAACCATGGCCCAGTTTGGATTGCCTAGAGTTGTTGAATGGCTAGGATTTGTATAACAGTAGAATAATCAGACGTTTATGAAATTCTAGAAAGGAAGAAATAAAACTTTATGAAGTAATTTAGAAAAGATACTATCATGTATTGTTTAGTTTAACATAATTCATTTAAATCAAATGTCTATTTTAGGAACGAACTTACATGGGTAAAATAAAAGATACACCTGAGGATAATAAAACAGCGTTTCTTTTTTTAGTTATTCCAACTATAATGTTGATTGTTGGGTATTTTATTTATCCATATCCTCCTACGGACATCGCTGTTACGCTTATCACCATTCCAATGTTTCTAGCTCCACTTCTTCTAGGAATAGGATTTTTTATAAAAAAAGAGGGAATGGGAAATAAAATAAAAATAATAGGTTGGATGGTTTTTGCATTCTATTGGTCAACTCAACCTACCGCATTGTATCTAGGCGAAGAAGGAGATGTTGTAAATGCCTTTATCTGTATTGCTGGAGTCTATGTTCTTTCATATATTGCATACCATGAATGGTTATCACTAAAAAGAAAAGAAAATATAGGATGTTTAAATTGGATCGCTGGTGCATGTTGCCTTGCAGGGATTATTTATTTTGGTATAGAGTTAACTCCTTTGGAAATGTGGTTGAGGGAAGTAGTTGCTGCTCATAGCATATGGTTTCTAAGAGCTATTACAGGTGAGCAAGTAATTCATAATGGCGTATATTTTATTTATAAAAGTGCATCAATTGAGCTGATATTTGCTTGTACAGCAGTTCAATCAATGGTTATTTTTGTTGGTATGATACTTCCTTTACCAAATGTAGAAATTAAAAGAAAGTGTTATGGTTTGCTTGTAACAGTAATACCAATATATTTTTTGAATATCATAAGAAATGCACTTGTTACCTATCTAGTGGGAAACGACATAACTGATTTCAATATGGCACATAATGTAATCGGGAAAGGCGGAAGTTTGATTGCTTTAGTGATTCTTTTATTTATTGTGATAAAAATTGTCCCAGAAGTTTTTGATGAAATTATACGTTTGACAGATCTTCCAAAAAGAAATGGGCCTATTGAAAAAAAATTTAAAAAATATATTTGGAAGGAAAAATAGTATGAGGATTGCTCAGGGTTCTAAATCATGGATTCTTATTGCTTTGACTGGCGGTCTGTTTTTTGCAGTTTTATCAATAGTTGTTAACATGATTATCATACAAAGTATTTTTTTGTTTATTTCAACAGTTTTATTGTTGTTAACAGTTTTTTTTCTGTTGTTTTTCAGGGATCCTGAAAGAAAAGTTGGAGATGAAGTTGTTGCAGTTGCTGATGGGAAAATACGGGAGATAAAAAAAATCAGGGATGAGGATCTTGGTGATTGTACAGTTATTTCTACTTTTATGAATGTTTATAATGTTCATGTTAACCGTATGCCTATTGATGGTACCGTTAACGATGTTGTTCATATTTCCGGTTCTCATATTCCCGCTTTTAAAAAAGAGTCAGAAAGAAATGAAAGAGTGATATTAAAACTTGAAACTGCTATTGGCATGGTAAAAGTTATTCAGATAGCTGGTACTTTGGCTCGTCGTATAGTTCCATATGTCCAAAAGGGAGATAAACTGAAGAAGGGAGATAGGATTGGGATAATACGTTTAGGTTCTCGAGTGGATATTTATCTACCATCTAAAAAAGTTAAACATTTAATTGTTAAAACGAATGATAGAATTAAAGCAGGTGAGAGTACAATTGCAGAAATCAATGATTGAATTGTTATCCATAGCTGATTGTGTATCGCTGACCAATGCTATTTTTGGTTTTTTATCTATAATCATGGTTTTTATCGGGGAGATACATCTTGCTTTTTCGTTTATTTTATTAGCATTACTTGCTGATGGTTTAGACGGAATCACTGCTAGGAGAACCAGGGAAAGTAAAATCGGTGAATTTCTTGAATCGATGGCTGATATGACCTCTTTTGGTATTGCCCCTGCGATTTTTATTTATACCATTTATTATAAGTTTGTTTCATGTTGTATTTATAAACATATTTTTCTTTTGATAATTTTGATTTTGTTTCTATCCATGGTTATTGTTAGACTCGCTTCTTTTCATCTATTGAAGGATAAAAAAATCTTTGTTGGCTTACCAGTTCCAGCAAGTGCAATATTACTATTAATTATGACATATTTTGAAATAAAATTCCTTTACATTTTACCAGTTATATTATTAATTTCATTTGCAATGGTTTCAAATATACGTTTTCCTAAACCTGGTTTTAAAATAGACGCCGTAGCAAGTGTTTTGATTATATTGACAATTATTATGGAAAAAAAATTTCAGGGTGTTGCCCCTTTACTTCTTTTTATAGCTGTTAGTATATACGTTATTACTGGTGCAGTTTATCTGTTGATGAACAAAAAAAAGTAATGAATATTTCTCTTTTAATTTAACAAAATGTCAATAAAAACATTTCTAAACGAAAACTGCATTACATGCTGCTACATATGGACGATATACCAAAAATTGGCATCACTGGTATGCCTGGTGTTGGAAAAACACAGGCCTTGCTAAAAATTATAGGGGCTCTTGAAAAATCTGGTTACATAGTTGAAGGGATGATAACCAAGCCTATTACTAAGAAGAAAACACGTGTAGGTTTTTATGTTGCTGACTGGCAAACAGGTGAAAAAGAGGTTTTTGCCCATATCGATTTTGAAACCAAAGAAAAAGTTGGAGACTATGGTGTAGACCTAGATGCTTTAGAAAAAATCGGTGTTCCAGCTATTGAAAAAGCAATAACTGATGATGAAGTTGACGTCATAGTTATTGATGAAATTGGGAAAATGGAAATGCTTTCAGAGAAATTCTGTGAAATTGTTACCGAGGCGTTGGATTCTGATAAACCAATTATGGTTACATTACATAAAAAATCAAGAACACCACTGTTACAAGATGTCCGACGTCGTGATGATATAAGGATTTTAGAGGTCACACCTGTTAACCGAAACTTGCTTCCTTATAAGATTGAAAAAATCATGGAAGAAAAACTTCCTCCTTTGTTTTAACATGAGTAAAACTCCAAATATTAAACATATTATTGAGGGAGAAACAGATTTTTTAGTTTTTAAAAAAAAGCATTCTGTTAAAGGCCCTAGAGCAAAGGATAAGCTGCCTTTTTATAATCCTGCGATGGAGTTAAACCGGGATTTATCTATTCTAGTATGTCAATGGCTGATAAACAACAGCAGTAAACATGTTCATATTTTAGATGGTCTGGCAGCCTCAGGAGTGAGGGGTGTTAGAATCAAAAATGAGGTAATAGGTGATTTTGATATTACAATTAACGATTGGAACATGGATGCATATGATTTAATCCAGGAAAATGTTAAAAACCGCAGTTTAACAAACGTAGATGTGCTTAATAAAAATCTGAACACATTGCTCTCTGAGAAAAAGTTTGATTACATTGATGTTGATCCTTTTGGTTCACCAGCATATTTTATTGACTCGGCTATAAGAAGCATAAGTAATAAAGGTATTCTGGCGTGTACTGCAACTGATACAGCGACCTTGTGCGGTGTTTACCCAAAGGTTTGTAATCGACGGTATGATGCTATGCCGTTTCACTCGTTTTTTATGAAAGAAGTTGCTCTGCGTATATTAGTAGGTTTTATTTGCAGAGAAGCTGCAAGATATGACAAAGGGATAAAACCATTGCTTTGTCATAGTAATGATCATTATTTCAGAGTCTATATCATGGTCAGAAATGGTGTAGATTCTGCCAATGACTCATTAAAAAATCTTTCTATCATCCAATCAGATGAATTTATTTTTTCTAAAAACCCCGGTGTTAATGTTGGACCTTTATGGATAGGAAAACTACAAAATAAACAGATGATAAAAGAACTACGGACTATTCTCTTTGAAAAACAATTGAATACAAAAAATACTCTTTGGAAATTGTTAGATTTACTGGAAGAAGAAGCTGATGCACCAGGTTTTTTTTATACTACAGATGATATCGCATCTTTATTGAAAGTATCTCCACCAGGAATGAACACTGTTTTTAAAAAATTAAAAAACAATGGTTACAAGGTTTCCCGGACGCATTTTAGCCCTACAGGTTTTAAAACAAATGCACCGAAGAAAAAAATAGAATCAGTTTTTAAGAATTATTCATAGATAATAAGACTCTTTGTTTTCTGTTAGTTATCCATGTAGTGATTTTCAAAGTGATAATAACAGCTAGAAATATTTGAATAGAGATACATATTATTTCCTGGAGCATATCTGCCCACCAAGGTCGATCATGGAAAGCACCAGGGTATTTTTCTTTTATTACAACACAACCTAAAGCAGAAGGCAATACATGCTCTTCATTTTGAGATGAAGTATCATCAAAAACATGAAATTCAACTGGCTCAACATATGGATCAATATCTGACATGATCCAATGCGCAGCTTCATGGACGGGAGTTGTAGCTATTATGATGGTTGTTGAAATTAAAAAACCAATTAAAATTAAATGTAACTTTAATTTTGGAGTTTGTCTAAAATCCTTATCCTCCCTCATTCAAAACATGAATATTATATCATTATAAGTATTTTGTTACAAATATTTTATATACCAGTTTTTGAGATGAAAAAAATGTTAGAAAAAATGATACAAATTTTTCTTCATTATGAATATTAATGAAAAGGCTGCGGTGGTACACCATCTGGCAAAAGTGGTTGAATATCAGGTGTCCTCCAGTTATGAAGATTTTCAACATTAACAAGGAAATACATGAAAACCGGAAGCGTAGTTTTCATCCAATGAACAAGATGATCATGCCTTCCCCCTCCAGCCATTGGTTCATAATCCTTTGACATAATTTCAAAGGTAAAAGTAGGTATACGGAATTCTTTGAAACACCAATCAGTCACCGTTCCACTTGCATAATAACTAAGAGGAGTATTCTCATATTCTGTGTTTTCAGCAACCCATTCTTTCACATAATCATGAACATGTTTTTCACTGTTTGCCACCTCAAAAGGGGGCTTGTATACACCCCACGGGCTCATAATATTATGTGTTGTTGTATGACAATTCAGATAAAAAGAAAAATCATGATCATCCATTAGATCCCTCATCGCTTGAGCCTCTGGTTCAGAAAAAGGATGGCGACCACAGTTAGTAAACCACAAACCAAGACGAGGGAATTCAAGATAAGGAATTTTTATCCGCCCGAATAATTTTCCAAGACGAACACAATGCCCTTTTAGTCTACCAAAATCAACATCAAAATTCCGATTAAGATCTATACCATTATCATTAAATCGGTCATCATTTTGCCGTCCATCAGGATTCACCAAAGGAACAATATAAACCTTAGCGCTGTTCAAAATAGTAGTAACAGTTGAATTAGTATCAAAATTAATGAGAAGATACTCAGCAAGATATAGACATGCCTCACCAGCCTCCCATTCACATCCATGCATACAACCATCGATAAGACATGAGAATTTCGCTTCACTGTTATTTTCATTTGTTAATCGGATACACCAAAGATCCCTCCCAGTAACACTTTTTCCAATAGAAAAAACGTCTACTAAATCAGGAAAATCATCATTGAAATCATTAATCATTTGCATAGTGCTATAGTAATCATGATACGCCCCATTCTTCCAATCGGGGAGTATGGATGGCTGATCCAGGTGATCTTCTGGTGTTAACAATTTTTCTTCCGATTTTTCTTCCCCGATACAACCAGTAAACACAACTATTAGTAAAATACTACTTAGAAAAATTACTTTGAAATAAGATAATTTCTTGTTATTCATTTTTTCTTGTATTATCTAACAGATTTCATTATAAATATTTTATTATGTGAATTTTAAATATTTTTGGGGGAAAAGGTCAAAAAAGGTTCATGGTATACATCCCTAATATAATGGGGGTAGTATGACAGAGAAATTAAGAGTTGGTGTTTTAGCATCAGGTAGTGGAACAGATCTGCAGAGTATTATTGATGCATCTGAAAAAGGTATGATTGATGCAGAAGTTGTTGTTGTAATTAGTGATAATAAGGATGCTTTTGCGTTGAAAAGAGCTGGAAAACATAAAATCCCTGGTTTTTTTGTTGATCCAAAGGGCAAAAAAAAGGAAGAACATGATAAAACAGTAGATGAAATTTTAGTGGAACACAATGTAGGTCTTGTTGTTGGTGCGGGTTACATGAGGATTATTACCCCTGGTTTTGTTAAGAAATGGTATGGTCGTCTTATCAATATTCATCCTGCTCTTCTTCCATCGTTTAAAGGTACTAATGGTCAGGGTGATGCCTTGGATTATGGTGTGAAGATCTCTGGTTGTACAATTCAT
Source organism: Thermoplasmata archaeon (assembly GCA_030606465.1). Classification (GTDB taxonomy): domain Archaea; phylum Thermoplasmatota; class E2; order DHVEG-1; family DHVEG-1; genus JAUWGL01. The sequence continues at coordinate 9,736 of JAUWGL010000010.1, forward strand.
TTTATGGATGAACATATGGATCATGGTCCGATTATTTTACAGGCTGCAGTTAAGGTTCTACCTGGCGATGATAGAGACAAACTTGCATCACGTATTCTAGAGGTTGAACATCAGATATTACCAAGAACCGTGCAACTTTTTGCAGAGAACCGGCTTAAGATCAAAGGTAGAAAGGTAGAGATCAGCAAAGGGGATTCCTGGAAAGATAAATATAAAACAATACCTGATGTGCTGTATCCTGAGGGTTATTAGTTTTTGTAAACTATGAATTTTGAAGAAGCACTTGACTGGCTGTATGGTTTTCAAAAATTTGGTATGAAACTAGGGTTAGAAAGAATCACACATATAACAGATAATCTTGGGAGTCCACACAAGAATTACAAAATTATTCATGTAGGAGGTACAAATGGCAAGGGTTCTGTTTGTAAGTTTTTAGAATCAATACTAGTTAGAAATGGATATACTGTTGGTGTGTATACTTCTCCACATCTGCAACATATCTCAGAGCGCATTGTTGTTAATAAAAAAAGAATCACAGAGGAAGAACTAGTGTCACTTGTAAAAAAGATTAAACCTGTTGTTGAAGAAATGATGGAGAACAAAAATAATCCTACTTTTTTTGAGGCATTTACTGCAATAGCATTTGAATATTTTAAAGAAAAAAATGTTGATTTTGCAATAATTGAAGTAGGACTAGGCGGACGTTTTGATGCTACAAACATTGTTGATCCTGTGGTTTCTGTTATAACAAATATTTCACCAGAGCATCAAAATGTTCTTGGAAAAAAAATTGAAGATATCGCATTTGAAAAAGCAGGAATCATTAAGGACCATGTGCCAATAGTTACCGCTACAAAAGGAGATGCATTAAGAGTTATTGAAAAGATAGCAGAAGAAAAAAATGCACCTGTCAAAAAAATAAGTGATTCAAATTGGAAAAGATTGAGAGATGATGATTTAAATCAGGAGTTTTCTATTAATGGTTTTTTAAGTAGTTATTCTGTTCGCACAGCATTAATAGGCGGATATCAAGGGGAGAATATTGCTCTAGCAATTAGCACAGTCGAATTCCTTCAAAATAATGGATTTAACATTTCTGAGGAGAGTATTGTTGATGGTATCAAAAATACTGTTAACCCGGGTCGAATGGAAGTAGTTAGTTATGACCCATGTATATTACTTGATGGTGCTCATAACATAGCAGGTATGAAGATCCTAGCTGAAACACTAGAAGATGATTTTCAGTTTGATAGGTTAATCCTTATTTTGGGTATTTTGTCTGATAAAGACATTGAAGAAATGTTGCCGATTATTGTACCATTTGCAGAGATTATTATTACAACGAAATCAAGTAATAATAGAGCTTTTGATCCAACAGAACTTAAGAATATGATAGATAAACTGGGAGATACAAAAACGATTGTTGTTAAAGATCAGATTATAGATGCAATAGATTATGCTAAATCAATTGCAAAAAAAAGTGATCTTATTTGTATAACTGGTTCTCTTTTTACTGTTGGAGAAGCTAGAGATTACCTTGTTAGTAACCTCCAAAAATGTTAAAACAACCATTATGATAGTCAATTGATTATAAATGTTTGAAAACTGGACTATGAAAAAAATTGTAGTAGTTTTAGGTGTATCTCTTTTAATTGTTGCTACGGCTCAAATATTTCTTTTCATTTATACTAGTTCATACATCCTTCATTTTGGTATGTCGTTTATTGCTCTCTTTATCGCTCTTGTTTTATTTTATTCGGTAAACATCAGATTAAAAAAGACGAAGAGGGAAAAGTGATCAAAATTTTTATTTTTTTACTATCCAAAAATGTTAATAAGTTAAAGAGGATGCCTGAAAAGTAATGTTTGAAAATAGAAGCCATAGAGAACTAATAATAATCTATGCAACAATTGCCATTATTGCTTCATTATGTTTAGCAGGATTACACTATTTTCAAGGTTTTCATCCTTATTATATAGTTATTGCTGCAAATATTGAGTTTTTCTGTATTTTTTATATTTTATACCTACCAGTTAAAGTAAAAAGAGCACGAGAAAAACAAGAAAAATCAAAGAAGTAAAAGGTATTTTTCCATCAAATATTTGATATACAGTAATCTTATTCCATTTTTGTGACAACCCACAACCCTTGTATAATCGATGTTAAAACACTAGATGATGCAAAAAACGAAATAAAAAAAATAGGTAGTGATCCACATAGTATCGAGATTATGGCCCCTAAAGCCATTTTGAGGGTTATAAAACTTGAAAACGTTGTTCTTCAGGATGCTGTTATCATTAAGCAGGATATGCTTTCTATTGGTGGAGAGGTAGCTGTTCCCAGGAATACTTTTGAGTTACAT
>JAUWGL010000122.1 GCA_030606465.1 Thermoplasmata archaeon
GTTTTTAAACTGTTATACAATTCTATTCTTATGGACGACCCAGATATAAGAAATGCCATTTTGGAGCTATTGTATGACCATAGATATGACGATAAAAATTATGAAAGTCAAGATTTTATTACAGGGCTAAAAATAGATAAAAAAATTATTAATTTTAATATTCTCTATCTAATAGAAAAAGGATTAATTACACCTATATATAGTTATACAGATGGTTATGTTGTAAGGATTAATCAACCTGGAATTGATGTTATCGAACCATTTAAAGACGTACAAAAGGAAATAGATGAAGCAGATATCAATGACGCGGATAAAGAAGAAATAAGTAAAGAAACCTATGAGCTTAAGAGAGAGGTTCTTAAAACAAATGGTAACACAAAGAAAATAGGTGCATTACTATCAAAGTTGGGTAAATATTCTGAGGATATAGGTAAAATCGCAACGTTAATATTACAAATAAAAATAATTGCTGGAATTGAAACATAAGGAGAGTAACAGATAAGCTATTTTTTTTTAAACACTCTGCGCTGGTAATGTTTACTCCATCTGACACGCCGAGGTATACGTTTCAGTTTTAACATGTTCTTCTGACATTTGTTTTTACAAAAATAAAGCACGGTACCATCTTTTTTAGCATAAATCTTACCAGTACCAGGTTCAATTTCATTTCCACAAAATGAACACTTTCTTCTCTCAACCATAAAACCTTACCTCTAACGTGGCCCACCAAGTCTTCTTGCTTCTCTCTGAGTTTCACTTAGCATTAATATGTCACCAAGCTGAATAGGACCAATAACATTCCTTGTAATAATCTTTCCTTTGTCAACACCATCTAATACTCTTATTTTAACCTGACAAGCTTCTCCAGCCATACCAGTTCGAGCAATTATTTCTACAACCTCACACGGAGTTCCTTCAACCATAATGTCTAACCCTGTTTCTTCAACGAATCAAGTTTTTTAACAATGTTTTCTATACCTGCCTTGTTTTTACCAGGATCCACAATAGCCACTGAGGCAGTACTAACATGTAAACCTGCAGCGCTACCTAATTCATCCTTACTTGGAACATAAGTATAAGGTATGTTTTTTTCTTCACATAAAATAGGCATATGAGCAAGTATCTCTTCTGGTGAAATATCTTCTGCCATTACAACAAGTTTTGCCTGTCCACGCTCAACTTGTTTTGTTGTCTCATTTGCCCCTTTACTTATCTTTCCAGCATCTCGAGCTTTTTCTACAAGATCATAGGCTAAATCCTGTACTTCTTTTGTTGTTTGAAATCTTACATACATCGCCATATTTTTTAGCCTCCTTCGTTTTTACAAAGGCTTTCATTGATAATATCATTTCTCTTAGAAATGTAAAGCTTGCAATGCAGGCCGTATATAAAAAACTTTTTCAAGTATAAAAATTTAGATGGGAAGGGGGATTCTTTCTACCTCAAGATGGTCAGCTGTAGGATATTCCTCTATCATATAACACTGTAATCCACGTCTTTGAAGAGCACCTGCTATTTGTTCTAAAATCCAAACGCCTATCTCAACTCTACCCTTATCCATATTCAAAAAAAGATACTTATCATCAACATCAAACTCTTGTTTTAAAATCTCATAAACACTATGCAAAGAAGAACTCTGTGAATAAATCACTCCTTTTATCAAAGTCCCCTCTTCACTTACAACATCATAATCACAGGCAACACTCTTAGCTCTACGAGTTATTCTATTTCTAAGCTGTATCCCATCTTTAAACGATGATGAACAATAATGAACACCTATAACTAAATCTTCTTTTTCAGCAACCTTTTTAAGAACACAGATAGCAGTCTTTTGACTACCTTTTACTGCAGCTGAAATATCATCCTTAACAGTAAAACCTTTGTCTATTAGTTTTTCAGCATTGGTCTCAGAAAACTCAAGCTCATTAAGATTAACCCATTTAATCCCAACATCATCAGCCCAATTTATCAAAGACAATATCTGATTCTTCATATTTGGAATAACTGGTATTTCAACAGCAACATCAACACCTGCATCCAAAGCATTTTTAATGCCATTAACAGTTGGGCTAATCTTCATATCAGCCCAATGCTTTGGTAAAGGATGAAACCTTATCTCATCTAAACCAGCAGAAACCAAATCACCAATATATTCCTCATTTTTAACACCGGAAGTATAGAGATGAACATGAAAATCCTTACCAAAACTATCCTTAAGCAAGGTAATGTATTTTCGTGTACGCTCCCAAACCAGAAGAGGATCACCACCGGTTATTCCTGCACCAGATGCTCTTATGTACTCTGCCTCCAGGATAAGCTTCTCAGTATCATCCTCATCTTTTAACTCCCATTCATCAGCAAAAATACGATCCTTACCCTGTTTTTTTAGGCTAAGCGGACAGTAGAAACAATCAGCTGGGCAAAGACCTGTTATTAAAACAACCATCTTTGAACCCTGTGCACACATTCTGCACCCAGGTGACAACGGAGAAATATAAGAACTCTCATTCAACCAAGAAACAATCTTCTTCATCTTATTATTCCAAACCATTACCGGTTATCTTAAAAAAAGCTGTTTTTCCTTCAGGTTGAGATCTATGCTTCATAATTGTAGCCTGACGTTTTCCAACACCAGTTTTTTCAAGTTTGATTATTGTTTTAATCATATGTTCTGTATCTCTATTTGTAAATGGTTTTATTTCACCATTTTTGTCAGTATATACCTGCTCTGCGACAATTACCCAGAAATTTTTTTCTCTTGCAGTTATCTGCAGGTTTGCCACCTGTCTAACAAAAGAACGCATAGCGCCTTCCATATCATCTTCTAGGTTTATACGATAAAACAAGTTTATAGTGTCAACAATAATAAGACCAACATCGTTTATATTTATTGCATTATCAATCATTTTTTCTTGTGCTTCAAGAGAGGTCGGGCTGAAAAAAAGAATGTTATCTAAAATTTTTTTATAATCATACTCAGAAGTGCACATCTGATGTAGTCTTTCCACAGAAACACCTTCACTGTCGATGTAGGCGACTTTTTTACTATCTGATGCACATTCTCTAGCAGCTTGCAGGCAAAGATTTGTTTTACCACTACCAGCCTCACCATATACCTCAGTTATTATTTTATTCTCGATTCCTCCACCTAAAAGAGCATCAAGAGGCCCGCATCTCAGTTTTAATTGTTTCATTTTTTCAAAGATAGGCAGTAAAAATTAGAATAAAAATGTTTTTAACAAAACACATTAAGCTGGAGAATTACGAAAGTCTATCTTTGAGAATACATGCCTTACAAAACTGCTGTGACGTAGGCTCACCACACTTGGAACAATTCTTTAGTTCAGCAGGAGGATATTTGCTAAGTAAAAGATCTTTAATGTTATCGTAACTATTCAAGATACTATAGCGTGTTCCCGGATTCCTATATTCAAGATCATCCACTATATCTCTAAAAACCCCGCGAAGTGCACGAGTAGAATAAGGGCATTCACCATCATGAAACTCAATATTGTTAACAATTGCATAAAGCGTATTTTCTTTTTCTGGAATAGTCCGCAATGGGAACATACGTGGAACAAGACCAGGTTGAATTTTTTTATGCGGGCCCAATCTTGCAAGCTTTTTTATATCACCATTCACAAAATTCATTAAAATCGATTGAACCATATCATCAAGATTATGACCTGTTAC
>JAUWGL010000113.1 GCA_030606465.1 Thermoplasmata archaeon
AACCTGTGACCGCTAAGGGTATAGCCTCAGTAATCCAAAGAACAGCAGCCATCAAAAGAATACCGATCATTACCTGACCCGCAGGTTTTAAACCACTTGGGGTGACTTCATAATATGCTGTAATAGAAAATATTGCAACTATAGAAAATGCGAGTATAATGAAAGAAAGATTTCTACGAGAAATTGTAGTCGATTTTTTTTCAGAGTTTTTGGACTCGTTACTCATTTTTTTCTTTTTTTCCTTTTTGTTATTATTTAGTTCTTCTCTGTCGGTAAAGTCGGTTATCCACAGCTTCCATCATTTTATCGAAATCATTTTCACAGATATGTAAAAAGCTCTGTATCTTTTTTATATTGTTTTCAGGGTCTGATAATATATAGTTGTAGCTTACAAATAATACATCTATGTCTTCTCTGTTTTTAAGTTGATTTTTTATCATGTTGTTTAGTTTCATGAAGGCTTTTTTTGTTTCTTCACGGTTTTCATCTTTTATTTCTGCCATTTTTTCCATTGAGTCAAGTGTTTCTTCGATGTTTCTCTCAGAGTAGATAATATTATATTTTCCTGGTGGAAGATATTTCAGGCCGTAAGCTGTGATTTTGATGAATGTTCCTTTGTAATAATTAAGCGGGAAGGTTCCTTCCATGAGGTGGTTTATTATTTTTCCTCCTTCAAGTTCATAGTATCCTTTTGGGTTACTTTGATTAGATGGTCTTGAGTCATCAAATGTAACTGGGATGTTACCTGCGTTTAGTATCTGCATTAGCATAGATGTTCCAGAGCGTTCCAACCCAGATACGATATAATTAATATGTTCATCTAGTTTCATCTTTTTCTCCAATTTTTTTTCATGGTTTGATGTAGCCTTTTTCTTGTAATTTTTGAAGTACTCTCTTCGCGCTTTCATCCACAGTCTCCTTATCTGTATCAATGATTAACTCTGGATTCTCTGGTTCCTCATAGGGAGCATCAATACCTGTGAAATCTTTTATTATCCCTGCTCTTGCTTTTTTATACATGCCTTTAGGATCTCTTTTTTCACAGGTTTCAAGTGAGGCTTTTGCATATATCTCAATAAATCTATCATTTCCAATAAGTTCTCTGCAGAAATTTCTATATTTTCGGTATGGTGAAATAAAAGCAGTTATAGTGATTACACCAGCATCTGCGAAAAGATTTGCTACTTCAGATATTCTTCTGATATTTTCGTTTCTGTCCTCTGGAGAAAAACCAAGATCCTTGTTTAGTCCATGGCGTATGTTATCTCCATCAAGGATATATGTGAGCCGCCCCATTGATTGTAATTTGTAAGATACCTCGCTTGCAATTGTTGATTTTCCACTTCCGGAAAGACCGGTGAACCATAATACTGCTCCTTTTTGTTTTAGTAGTTGTTCTCTTTCTTCTCTTGTTACTTTATGTTCATGCCATACAACATTTGTTGCTTTTTGTTCTTTCATATTTTCCGGTCTCCATTTTTTTTATTTTTCTGTTAAAAATTTCATTATTTCTTCGACGAAGGAGTCGGTTTTGTCCTTAGGTAGTATTGCGCCTAAGACCTCTTTTTTTCCTCCGCATTTAAATCCAAGGGATTTTCCTCTTTGAATCATAGATTCCATGTTTTTTGTGCTTCTTACATATAGTTGATCTTTATCATCAAAAAAGCCTGTGTTAAGAACTAAAGTGTTTTTTCCGCTTTCCCATGCTACTTTTCGTGTTATCGTTGAGATGATATTGTACGATGTGTTTATTTTTTTCATTATAATTCCATTTATTTCATCTGATGGGCTATCAAGTTGTTTTTTGATTTCTTCATTTAGCATTGTGAAATTTTTATTCCATTGGGTGTTTTTCAGTATGTCATCAGCAGAGACATCACCTTGTAGGAGATGTGGTGCTTTTTCTACTGCGTTTTTATCACCTAGTTTATAGTTTGAATCAAGTAGATAAGCCATTTTTAACATGTCATCAAATGTGAGGTTGTTTTTCTGGCAAAAATCAGTGATCAATGAATAAAATATGCTGTTGTTTTTTATTTTCTGTTCATGATCTCCAATTATTCCAAGTAGTGCAAAGAGATTAACATTGTTTCCTAGGAAACCATTTACAATCCAGCTTGCAGATGGGTAATCATCAGGGTTTTCTCCTTTAATAATTGGATTATGATGGTAAACCTGTGTTATGATTTTTCCAAGGTGATGATCAAATATCATAATCTTTGTATTTTTTGCAAGTCTGAGTATGTTGTCCTCAGGAAGTGCCATGTCAACGACTATTATAAAATCATATTTTGAATAACGTTCTAGCTCTTCTTCTGTTAAATAATAATTTCCAAGTTGTGGTGTATAGTTATCAATGTTTTTATCAGATAAATGTTCTAATAGGAGTCGGGCAGAGCAGATTCCATCAGTATCCCAATGATGTATCAAAAGACCTTTACCTTGAAGTTCTTCAAGCATTGTTATCCACCTACAAGGATTTATTCTACAAATGGTTTATCATACTTCAAAATCGTCTCTGCTACTTCTTTCCGCATCATATCCTCAGAAGGTATCTCCCCATTCTGAAGAAGTTCTCTTATTTTTTTGCCACTGAAATTAATGTGATATTTCTGATCATGTGGACAGATTTTATCGTTTACAACGCTACCGCATTTTGTACAACGGGAGAATGATCGGAAGAAAACAGGGATGATACCAAGATCAGGGAACTCTGAGAATATCTCATGAGCATCATAAGGTCCATAATAGTTACCAACTCCAGCATGATCTCTTCCTACAATAAAATGAGTACATCCAAAGTTTTTGCGCATAATAGCATGATGAATAGCTTCACGAGGACCAGCATATTTCATAGAGGTACGAAGAATTGACATCACAGCACGGTTTTTAAGATAATAATGTTTCATCAATGTCTCATAAGAGGATAGTATTACCTCATCTTTGAAATCTCCAGCCTTTTTCTTCCCAATAATCGGGTTGATGAATATACCATCGACAAATGTAAGCGCTGTTTTTTGTACATATTCATGACCAATATGAGGTGGATTACGTGTTTGAAATGCAACAGTCTCTTTCCATCCTTTTTCTTTAAACAATACACGTGTTTCTTTTGGAGAGAGATTATAATTATCAAACTCTCTTTGTTTACTATCAAGTAGTGTGATTTTTCCACCAATAAGGTTTTGTCTCATATTCGATATGTTAGCTACTCCAGGATGTTCTTTATCTGTTGTACGATATATATTCTGTGCAAGTGTTTTTTTATCATAGGTATAAATTTCATCGACATCTAGTAGTGCACGAACCCCATTTTCTTTGTTGGAAAGTATTACCGTATCTCCTTCTTTGATATTATCTCCATTAAAATCTAGTAGTATTGGTATTGTCCATGGTGTATCATTTTCAAGTCTTTTTTCATTGATTACGTTTTCGAGGTCGTTGTAGCATAAGAATCCTTCTAATGGGGAAAAAACTCCCTTTGCAATATTGAGTATATCTTCGGAGAGGTTAGTGTTTATCTCGAATTCGGGGATTTCTGCAAGTTGTATTTGGTCTTTTTTTATGTATCGGTTTATTAATTTTCCACCGTGTGGTTTTGGCATAGTTTATTCCCCTTAGTCAAGGTATCCTAGTGCTCGTAGTCTTTCTTTGACTTTTTCTTCGTCTTCTTTACTGAATGCTTCTCCCTCTTCTTCATCCATACCTGATATAACCTCCCTTAGGACATAGGTTACATAGGATGAAGGCGAGTGGAATCCCGTTCCTGCTATTCGTTTTTTTATTTTTTCTGCTAGTGGTGTTGGTATTGATATTGT
>JAUWGL010000139.1 GCA_030606465.1 Thermoplasmata archaeon
ATTTAAAAAAAAATATCTCAGAAAAAGATGAATATAACAATATAATCCATAAAATTCCAGATATAAATGTTTATGAAAGAGACACAAAGCTAGAGATTAAGGATATAACTGTTCATGGATCTCCTCGTGTAAATCAAACTGTCAATGTTTATGCAAATGTAACAAACATTGGTAAAGACACAAACAAAACCATCTATGCAAAGCTAAATACAAGTAAAGAAGGTGAAATTGAAGCTGAACCAAAAAAAGATGGTTTATCTAAATATGAGACCCATACGTTTATGTTTGAGTGGACTCCAACTCGTTTCGGAAGTCAAAACCTACGTGTTGATGTTTATTTCACAGAGGGGGAAATTGAGCATTCTCTGAGTAACAGTACCAATGTTGATGTCGGCCAGTTGGAATGGTGGAACACAAGCTGGCATTACAGGTGCTTCGTAATTGTAAAAGGCAACGGAAATGCAGCAGAGCCGTTTAATTTCACACAAATGCTCAATTCTTTGAACGTTACATCATCTAAGTTTGAAAATGATACTATCAGAATCGTTGAATATCACACAGATGGGAGCATTGTTGATAATGGCGAGGTGAACATTTTTAGATTCAATGAAAGTACCACAGGATATAATAGTGCAACCAATGCAACAGGGACACTCATCTGGGATGTCACAGGGTCATCAGCAGAAAAATATTACTGTATTTACTTTGATGTCGAAGATAACCATGGAGATAGAGTAAGTCTACCTGAGACACCAGATATAAATAAATCTGGTGATGCTCATGTAAATATAGGTTTTGTTGTAGGGGGTTGGTGGGCTGAGGTCATTAAACCAACTGAAGGTAGTTATTCCCTTATCAATGAGATGATAAACATTACAGTGGAAACCAAGGCTAAAGCTGACAATGTTACAGTATATATTTCCGGGGAGGTGAACGAGAGCCATAACTTTACACTATATCTCGCTGATGCTGGAGGTCACACTCTATGGACTAATGAGACTTTACCGTTTGATAGGGCGGGTAACTGGACGATTAAAATCATCAGTAGAGACAAAGCAGGATATGAACCTGAAATAGTGGAACGTGTTTTTTATGTAGGACGACCTGACCTAGAAGTTGTTAATATTTCTATTGATACAGATTGGCCATATCCCTCTTCAATGATTTACAAAGATGACAAGTTGAACATAACCGCTCATGTTGTGAGTTATAATGCCACTATAGATAATGTCACTGTTAGTTTGTCTATATACGATAAAGACAATAGCCTCTTTGTTCACAATGATACTATTCATAATAGTACTATGTTTAAAGGTGAGGATAACCCAGTGAGTTTTAACTGGACGGCTAATCAAACAGGAGACTACACCATAAATATAACAATAACACCTATAGAGAACGAGTTGAAAGAAGATAACAACTATCGTACTAAGGATATAACGGTGCATGGGTGGCCTGATCTAGCCGTTGAAAATGTTAAAATTCCAACGGAGTCTGTGATAGAAGGAGCCCGTGTAACAATAAAAGCAGTTATTGTTAATTATGGAGAGGGAGACGCCGATGACTATGAGATCGGGCTCTATCTTGAAGATTATCAACAAGCTGAAGCATCCGGTATGATGTTTTCCAACTTGGTAAACACCACACCAGTTAGTGTTAATAAGAATACAAGTAAACCCATTAGTTTATCATGGGAGCCTGCAGAACCTGGTATATGGGCGGTAGGAGTTAAAGTTATTATACCTAGTGGAAAAAGAGATAAACATACGACAAATAATGAGAATTTTTCCAGGGTGCCATTAAAAGTGAGATCACACGAAAAAAACAAGCCTGTTATATCTGACATCACGGTTATACCAGATCCTCAGGAGCAAGGTGGAGTTGTTTCAATAACTGCTGAGATAACTGATGATTCAGGGCTTGAATCTGTCACAATCGTGATAACTAGTCCAAAAGGAAAAATTTATGATGAAGAAGTTATGGCATATACTACAGAGGATGATTGGTTTAGATATGATTTTGAGGAGACGTATGATGTTGGAGTATATGATTTCGAAATTTTGGCAGTAGATATATCTCTTAATGAAAACAATGCATCAGAAGAGGGTAGTTTTACAATAGAGGAGGATTCAACAGATCCAGTTATTTACTTTTTTGATGTTGATCCATATGTTCAGTTGAAAAATAAAAATGTTAATATTTTTTGTATAGCCTCAGATAATATTGGGATTAAAAAAGTTACATTGATAATTGTTTCTCCAGATGGTCAAAATGTTAGTATAAACATGGATTTATCAACAAACAACAAATATGTATATAAAAGTATATATGATATTCCTGGTGTTTACAGCTGTTACATAGTTATACAAGACATCGCAGGTAACAAGCTTAATACAGATATCAAGAACTTTTGGATAACATCTAATTTGAATGACAAGGATGATGACGGCATGCCTGACTGGTGGGAAAAAGAACATGGTTTAGACCCTGAGGATCCATCTGATGCAGAAAAAGATGCTGATGGAGATGGTTTTACAAACCTTGAAGAATACCGGAGAGGCACTAATCCTTCAAGGGATATATTCATGGAAAACGCTATCTACAGGGTAAAAGAAAACATCTGGTATCTAGCTGGTTCAATAGTTTCATTCTTGCTAATACTATGTTTATCAGTTTATGGTATAAGGAGGAAAAAAATATGAACTGGGTTAAAAGCAAAGGACCATTTGTTATACTAATAGTTTTAGGTTTCTGGATACTGTTTTTCTCATTATGGGATGTCGTATCTGATAAAGGTTGGATTAACATAATCCTAGCATCATATACATTGTTACTAATTTTAACAGTGGTGTTCATAATCATTAGATCAATAAAAACATTCGATGTATCTGAATCAGTGGAAGAATTTGAAAAAACATTAAAAGGAAGGCTTTTTCATTTTAAATGCCCTATCTGTGATGGTTTTTTCGCTATTAAAAAATCAAAACATGATAATAAAAAAATTATGAAAATGAACTGCCCTGACTGTGGAACTCTTGGAGTTATACCACCTCATTCAACAATGATAATAGAAGAAGAAATACCTGAAAAAAAATCAATTGGTGTAAACTTCAGATGTTTAAGCTGTGGGGAGGGAATAACTGTTTGGGCTGAAGGCGCAGAGCTTCATCCAAATCTTAATGTTTACAC
>JAUWGL010000063.1 GCA_030606465.1 Thermoplasmata archaeon
GGGTCTGTATCACCAGGAATAGTGTTCATATTGGTAACAATACCTGCAGCCTCAAGATTTTTTGATGCCCCCTTTCCTTTACCTGGACCAATCTCTAGTAAAATTTGATGAGATTTTGTGAAACCAAGTTTTTCACCAAACACTTTAAACCCTCTTGTATGCAAAGATTGCCCAAGAGCCTGTGCATTCTTTATGGTTTGTTTAGCATATGTCTCACCAAACTCCAAGTGTTCTGCAAATGCAATGGCCTTAGCTGCAACATGATGAAGATGATAAGAAGAAGTAACACCTGGGAAAACTCCAAAACCCAGTTTCCTCAGAAATGATTTATCCTCATCAGTATCACCCTTATGATCAGAAACAATCATACCACCCTGAGGACCAGGAAGAGTCTTATGAGTACTACCACTCATCACATCAGCACCCTCACGAAGTGGATCCTGAAATTGTTTACCAGCGATAAGACCCAGAACATGTGCAGCATCATAAACCAAATATGCACCAACATCATGAGCTGCTTCAGCGATATCTTTTATTGGACTTGGAAACAAAAACACAGAACGACCATTAAGAGCAAGCTTTGGTTTCACCTTTTTAATAAGTTTAACAGCACCATCAACATCAATATTCATTTCTTCATCATTAAACGGGTAAGAAATAAGATTAATACCACGGACTCCAGCAGCACCCCATTTACCAAAAGAAATATGAGCACCATTGGCAAGATCCAGAACAGTTGCTGGTTCACCAGGTTTCATAAGAGCCTTCAGAACGGCCATGTTAGCAGTTGTACCAGCAGTTGGCCGGACATCAGCATAACTACATTTGAAAAGTTTTTTTGCAAGTTCCATTGCTTTTACTTCTACATTGTCAAAAAACTTGCAGCCCTCATAGTATCTATGACCAGGAGTACCCTCTGCATATCTTCCATGGAAATCAGTAATAAGCATCTCCTTACATAGAGGTGATAGAACATTTTCACTTGCTATCATTGGTAGAGAGTTTGCAAAAAACTCATTGTTTAACTTCGCCTGTTTTCTAACGTATTCGACTTCATCATACCATGTCATAGAAACCCCACAAAAAGCGATATCAAACATCTTAATAAAAAGGTAATGGAAATATTATAAAATACAAAAAAAATGAAACTTAGATCTCTATAAATTCTTTAGAGGATTGTGTTAAAAGTTCAACTCCATCTTTTTTTATCAGAACATCATCTTCTATTCTTACACCACCAAAACCAGGAATATAAACACCAGGTTCAACAGTGAGAACCATGTTTTCTTTCAGTTCAACATCATTATCAGGAGTAAACCCTGCACCACCATCATGAACAGCAAGACCAAGAGAATGACCAGTTGAATGAATAAAACAACCTTTGAACTTAGTACCATCTACATAGGAACTTACTGCATCATGTACTTCATGTGCTTTTATTCCAGGCTTTATCTTTTCAAAACCTATTTTTTGCGCCTCAAAAACAGTTTTATACATATCTATCTGTTTATCATTAGCTTTTCCAAACACAAAAGTCCGTGTAATATCAGAATTATATCTCCTATAACATGCACCAAAATCACATAACAAAAAATCATCTTTTTTCAGTTTTGTATCCCCATGAGTATAATGTGGCTCGGCAGTGTTTTTACCAAAAGAAGATATTGTCTCAAAAGCAGATTTATCAGCACCATTTTTCTGCATAAAATAATCAATCTCTGCAGCTAATTCATATTCAAACATGCCTTCATGCAGAAACTCAGGGATTTTACCAATTACTTTATCAACTATTTCACATGCTTTCTTTATAATATTTATCTCAGACGCATCTTTGACAGCTCTTGTTTTTGCAAATGCCTCTGAAACATCAAAAAAATTTGTTTTAGGAAACATGTCTTTTAACTTACAAAAATCCCGGTGTAAAATACCCTCAAAGTTCAACCCAGCAACACTGACAGATCCAAGAGTATCTTTTAACAGCTCATAGAATTCCTCATTTTTTTTATAAACCTTAACATCTGCATCAGCTTTACCCGCACTCCCCTCCTCCAACTTTGAAACAATTAAATCAACATTTCCATCAGGAAACAAAACAGCGGCTGAACCCTCAAACAAGCCTTTTTCAAGACCAGTAACATAAAAAAAATTGTGATCAATAAAAGGCTCAGAAGAGTTTTTTATAAGAATTATATCAGGTTTCTCCTTAAAGTTTTCAAAAATTTTTTTCACTCTTTTTTTCACTATTTACCACCATTATATAAACATGGAATAAAATAAAAAAATAAAAAGAATTTTTTTTAAATGTAATCGTTTTTTAGAGTCAAAAGATATTATCTTATACCTGTTTATATTCTTTGATTAGTTTATGCAGGTCGTTTAAATCAGTTCTAATTGTTTCTACTTGTTTCATTTTTTCTTTTTCAAAACTCTCTAAAATATCAGGTAATTGCTTAGTAAGTTTATATATATGGACAGGTCTTCCTTTACCTTTCTTTTTTAAATCTCTTTTTTTCGCCCATCCCCTGCGTCTCATCTCCTGCATTGCCACGCTAACCTCTGGTTGTCTAAGATCAGCTCCTTGCTCTACATCTGCAGATCGGCATTCCGGCATCTGCGAGATGTACATCAATGTCTTAGCAAGATTTTTTGGCATTCCGAGCTCTGAGAATAACTGAACTGCTTTATCATCCTTCTCATCTAAAACAAATGACCTCTTTCGCTTCATATTCTCCTCACCTCCTCATAATCATTCTTGAGTATTTATATTTTTCTCATTTTTTCAATCCCAGATATGATTTGTTATTATTAAATTTTTCTAATTTTAATTGTACTTTCATCAAGCATTGTTTTAGCAAGCTCATCAGGGTAATCACCAGAAAAAATAATTTCTTTAACACCAGCATTTATCAACATTTTCATACAAACAACACATGGCGTGTTAGTACAATATAACATAGAACCTTTTATAGAAACACCAAAAACAGCTGCTTGAATAATCGCATTTTGCTCTGCATGCAATCCTCGACATAGCTCATGTCTCTGACCAGGGGGAACTTTCATTTTTTCTCTAAGGCACCCTACCTCCGAGCAATGTCTAAAACCTTTTGGAGCCCCATTGTAGCCTGTGCTAAGTATATGTTTATCCATCACAAGTATTGCGCCTACTTTTCTTCTGAGACATGTGCTTCTCTTTGAAACAACATGAGCCATTTCCATGAAATATTCATCGTATGAAGGTCTCTCTCCCATAAAAACCAAAAAAGAATAACCAGTAGTTGCTTAATAAAATTATGATTTTATGAAAAAAAACATTTTCTAACAAAAAAACCAGGATTTATTATAATAGTTCACAGTTAGTATTAAAAAGCATAAAACACATACAACACATTGGAGGGTTAAAATGGCTAATAAATATGGAATTTATCAATCAACTTCTAAAAGTTGTATATTTTACAAACAAGATAACGATGGCAATCAATCAACATTTAACATATTTGTCTCACCTGAAAAAGATAAACAAAATGTTTTTGCCTTTATCGACAATGAACAAATGAAAACAGAAAACTGGTCAACCCCTGAGGAATCAAACATACACGATGTTATAAAAGCATTTGGAGGATGGGCATCTGATGCCCCAGTTGTCTTTGAATTAGAAGCACATAAAAGCATGAGCCAATGTTTAAACTCATTACTAAAAAAAGAAGAAACAGAAGAATAAAAAAAAATCAATAATAACTTTTTTATTTTTTTAATTTAACTTCGATTTCCTGAAAATCTTTTGCAACAAAAGAATTCTTAAAAACCTTTCTTGCATCGTCTTCTAACACACGCTGATCCAGATATCTAGGACTAATATGAGTTAGAAACAACTTATCCACATCTGCCTTTTTAGCAATCTCTGCAGCCTGAAAAGCAGTGGCATGTCCATATTCACCTGCAACATCTTCAAGACTGGAGTCAAATGTTGCATCATGAATCAACACATCTGCATCCTTAGAGAACACTATCATTTTATCACATGGTTTTGTATCACCAGATATCACTATCTTCCGCCCCTTACGAGGCGCACCAAGGACCATATCCGGATTTATTTTTCTACCATCTTTAAGAGTTATAGTTTTACCTCGTTGTAACCTACTAAAAAGCGGACCTTCAGGAATACCTAAATTTAACGCCTTTGGTTTATCGAATTTTCCAGGTCTTATTTTTTCTTCAAGGCTGTAAGCAACTGCTGTAACACCATGTTTAACTCGTAAAACATGAACAACATAATCATCAAAATCTAGAACGTCTCCATCAACTACCTCATGAGCAACTATTTTGTAACCGGGTTTAAAATAACCAAGAGATAAAAGCTGTTGTAAAAGCCTTTTCATCCCCTTTGGCCCATAGACATGTAATGGTTTGTCTCTATCATTTAATTGCATTGTCTGTATAAGACCAGGTAAACCTAAAAAATGATCTCCATGAAAATGTGTTATGAAAATTTTTGAAATCTGCATATGGCTTAGCTTTGATTTCTGAAATTGTCGTTGTGTTCCTTCTCCACAATCAAACAATAAAACCTCACTGCCTCTTTTCAAAGCAATGGATGTAACATTTCGTTTCACAGTAGGCCAGCTACCACCGGTCCCAAGGAATATTATATTTAGTTGTGTCATCTAAAAAGTGGATGATGCTTTATTGTAAAAGCCTTACGGTTATTTTTCATACACTGCAAAATAACGAGTTAGGCTCCTATGAGCTATAAATTCATGTGTTTCTACAAGTGATAAATATTTTTCTCCAACAGATATCATATCTTTTTTTGATAATCCAATAACAGCTCTACCTTTCTTTTTTAAAACATTTGATATATTTTTAAAAGCTCTTTCATATAATTTATCTGTTTTTTCTCCTTTTGTAGTTGTTGATTTTCCATATGGCAAATCAGTAACAACAGAATCAACCTTTTTTACATGTTTATTTATATCTCCTATATCAGAATGATATAACTCATAGTTTTCTATCTTGTAAAAATCAAGATTTTTTCTTGAGCCTTCAATCATTTTATCCTCTATATCACTACCAATAACTCTTACACCATTCAAACCTGCCTCAATAAGCATGCCACCAGTACCACAAAAAGGATCTAACAAAATCTCATCTTTTTTAATAGAAGAAAGGTTTACCAAAGCCCTTGCAAGTTTAGGATGCAATGAGATTGGTGAAAAAAACGGCCGGTGTTGTACTTTTCTCTCTTCAAATTGACTCCTGTTTATCTCAGCTGTTTTCATACCTACATACACATTTGAGTCAGTTATCAATCCACGTATTTCAATATCAGGATTTTCAAGATTTACATTTCTCTGTTTTGAATATATTTCTGCCAATTCCTGCAATATTAACTGTGAGTCAACAGTATTTGATCTGTTTTTGTATTTTATAGCTATTGAACCTTTTTTTTCTACAGTATGATTCTGCGCTTTCTTCCTTATTTCTTTGATAGTCGATGAACATGAAAACAAAAACCTGTCAATAAAAAACGTAAATGACAATCTATCAGCTAATCTTTTAATCTTGTCCTCTTTACAATCTACTTTTATAACTAAAACATCCTCATTTGACTCTATTATTTTGCAATCAATTTTTTCAGCTCTTAGACAGGCTAAAACCTCTGCTTTTGGTAATGTTTTATGTTCTTTAGAAAGCTCAAATAAATATTTCATGACTCCACTGGCAATATCCTACTATTTTTTAAATGTCGCTTTAATATGTGCCAACAATATAACAAATAGTGAATTACAAGCCTCAGCTACCATTTTTCTCATAGTATATAAACCTAACCCTGTTTTTCATGCTATATAATGTCATTACTATTTTTTCTCTTTGTTTTTTTCT
>JAUWGL010000099.1 GCA_030606465.1 Thermoplasmata archaeon
CCATTCCCAACACTCTATGATGATTACCCTGGAGAACTTCCATTAGTTAATGTATAGATGTTCCTATTTGATTTATTTAATCTTTTGAAAAACTGATGACTTTTCAATAAAACACAACCACTCTTTTCTCTTTTTTTTGAATTTTTTAAAACAGTAAAGTATGTATACCATTTTTCTATAAACAAATAAAAATATATCAGGGGGACGTTTGTGTTATGACAAAAAAGGATATGAAAAAAATCCTTGTTACTGGTGCAGTAGGACAAATCGGCTCAGAAATTACAATGGAACTTCGAAAAAGATATGGCAATGACAACGTTTTAGCAACAGGTCGAAAAACCAAACCACGCAAAACCTTACGCGACTCAGGACCCTTTGAGTTCATAGATATTACAAAAAAAGAAACCGTTGAAAAAGTCATCAAAGAATACGATATTGATACAATATACAACATGGCAGCTATCCTTTCAGCAGTAGGAGAAGAAAGACCTATTGTATGCTGGAACGTAAACATTAATGGCATGTACAATATTCTTGAACTAGCTCATGAATATGAAATGACACGTGTTTTTGTACCAAGCTCAATTGCCGCTTTCGGTCCAGAAACACCCAGAACAAATACACCACAAGAAACAGTTCTAAAACCAAAAACTATGTACGGAGTCACAAAAGTTGCAGGTGAACTTTTAGGTGATTACTATTTTAAAAGATTTGGTCTTGATATAAGAGGTGTAAGATACCCCGGTATCGTCAGCAGTGAAACATTACCCGGCGGTGGTACTACTGATTATGCTGTAGAAATATTCTATGAGGCTATCAAAAACAAAAAATACACATGTTTTGTAAAAAAAGACACAGTTCTCCCTATGATGTACATGCCTGACTGCATAAAAGGAACAATTAATCTTATGGAAGCAGATATATCAAAACTCAAACATCACTGTGATTTCAACATGGCATCAATGAGTTTTTCCGCTGGAGAACTTGCAGCTGAAATCAAAAAACATATACCTGAATTTAAATGCATTTATAAACCAGACTTCAGACAAGCAATAGCTGATACTTGGCCACAATCAATAGATGATAGTGCAGCACGAAAAGAATGGGGCTGGAAACCCACATATGATCTACCATCTATGACCAAGGATATGCTTAAAAAACTAGGGAAACGACACAAAGAAGGAAAACTCTAAAAATTTTACTTAAAAAAAGAAATGTTGGTAGATTTTTTTCTACCACCAGTTATTTTTCCAGTTTTGATTCCACCATGATCTAATAGGAACAAAGGTCGAAGTCTGCCAGTTTTCTGTTTTCATCTCAAATAGATGACCCTATACTTCATCCCAATTCTGTCCTTCAACCCAGGCAAGATAATCCCAATCACCAGCAAAACTTGCCCCGCTTGTTGTCCAAGGCCAGTTCTTTATTTTCTCGTTAGCCTCATCTAATTTTTCTTCCCTTACCAGTACCCAGGCACCAGCAGGCTTTTCCCACCACCAGGTTTCGTTTTTGTATCCATTATATACCATATGCGAGCTAGTATGTTCTACTTCATCCCAGTTTTTTATAGTTGCTACATTTTTATGTATATCATCCCAATCATGAGCATCGAACCAAACGATGACATCTCATTCTCCATCTACAATCCAGGTGCCGATTACATTTTCCCAGTTGTGAAATCGTTGCCAGACATCATTTGCTTTTCCTTTTGTTGTTTTAATAAAAACATATGCTGATCTATTTTTCCAATCCATAGTTGATCTCTCCATTTATTAAATTTAGATTTGTATCATATGTATAAAGTGTTTCTTATATTTTATTATAAACTGTTTTTAATCAAAAGATTTTTGTGCTTAAACATGTTCTTTTTTATTTGGAGAGTTGATCTCATGCAGGAGTTAAAGGAGATCAGGAAGCATATGAGTGGAAATTTTGAGGCTATTAAAAATTATCTTGGTGATGAAGCAGATTATTTGTTGAATTTTAATGATCCTAAAATTAGTAAAAAATCATTACATGTTCCAGGTCCTGATTTTGTTGATAGAACATTTGTGGATTCTGATAGACCTACAATGGTTTTAAGGAATCTTAAATCAATTTTTAATCATGGTCGTCTAGCTGGTAATGGCTATATGTCAATACTTCCTGTTGATCAAGGTATTGAACATTCTGCTGCTGCATCTTTTACACCAAATCCAATCTATTTTGATCCAGCAAATATTATTGAACTTGCGATTAAAGGTGGTTGTAATGCAGTAGCATCAACACTGGGTGTTTTAGGTGCTATTTCAAGAAAATATGCACATAAGATCCCTTTCATCGTTAAGATAAACCATAATGAGCTTCTCACTTATCCAAACACGTTTGATCAGATCATGTTTGCTGATGTTGAACAGGCTTGGGAGATGGGTGCTGCAGCAATTGGTTGCACTATTTACTTTGGATCACAGGAGTCTTCTCGTCAGATACAAGAGGTTAGTCAGGCTTTCAAATATGCTCATGAGTTGGGTCTTGGAACAATTTTATGGTGTTATCTTCGAAATCCAGCATTTAAAGTTGACGATAAGGATTATCATGCTTCTGCAGATCTAACAGGGCAGGCTAATCATTTAGGTGTTACAATCGAAGCAGATATTGTTAAACAAAAACTTCCGACAAGTAATGGTGGATATGTTGCCCTCAATTGCGATGGTGTTAAATTCGGAAAAATGGATGACCGAGCATATCATGAACTTGCTTCGGATCATCCAATAGATCTTACAAGATATCAGATAGCTAATTGTTATATGGGCAGAATTGGCCTCATTAATTCTGGTGGTGCTTCTGGTGAAAATGATTTTGCACAGGCTGTGAGAACTGCTGTTGTTAACAAGCGTGCTGGTGGAACTGGTCTTATCTCAGGAAGAAAAGCATTCCAGCGACCAATGGAAGAAGGAATAAAACTTTTGAATGCTATTCAAGATGTTTATCTATGCAAGGATGTAACTATTGCATAGTTACCCTTCTTCGTTTTTTTAAAAAGTTTAGGTATACCAAAATTTATTTATATTTGTTTTAACATAATGTAGTTTAGGCATACCTAAAAATTGATTTGGTGTAAAACATGGATAAAAAACAAATTTCTTTAGCACAGCTGTCACACAATCAAAAAGCAAGGATCATAGAATTAAACGGCGGGGCAGGTTTTCAAAGAAAACTACGGGTCATGGGAGTCAGAGAGGGGCAAATGGTCCATATTATTTCAAGACAACCGTTTAGGGGGCCATTTACAATAACCGTAGGAAAAGGCAATGTAACACTAGGTAGAGGCATGGCAAATAAGATCATTGTTGAGGTGATATAGTCAAAAAAATTGTTTTAATGGGGAACCCAAATGTCGGCAAGAGCGTAGTTTTCTCCAGACTCACCGGTGCAAATGTCATTGTTTCTAACTATCCTGGTACAACTGTAGATTTTTCAAAAGGGAAAATGAGAATAGAGGGTGAAACCGTTGAAATTATTGATGCACCAGGTACCTACTCGCTAGAGCCATCAAACAAAGCAGAAAAAGTAGCTTCTAAAATGTTAAAAGAAGCCGATGTTGTTATAAATGTTGTTAATGCGACAAATTTAGAGAGAAACCTATACCTAACGCTAGAACTACTCGAAGGAGATTTACCAGTCATTATAGCACTGAACCTATGGGATGAAGCAGGACATCTTGGTATAAAAATCGATGAAAAAAAGTTAGAAAAAATACTGGGTGTACCTGTTGTACCAACTGTCGCACTTACAGGTGAAGGTATTAAAACTCTTGTATCTCGTGTAAAAGAAGCAAAAGTCAATAAAAAAATCAAGCAAACTAGTGAAGAAGGTAGATGGGTTGAGATTGGATCTATTATTAACAAGGTTGAGGCTGTTGAGCATAGGCATCATACACTTAAAGATAGGATTTCGGATTTAACTATTAGACCGTTTACTGGTATTCCGATTGCATTTGGTGTTATACTTGCTGCATTTTGGATAGTGCGCCTTATCGGGGAAAATCTTATTGCCTATATTTTTGAACCGTTCTTTGAAGAGGTGTATAAACCATTGGCTATGGAGCTAAGTAATTGGCTAGGCCCGGGGCTCATTCGTGATTTTCTCATAGGAAAATTAATTGATGGTGAAATTGATTTTGTACAATCTCTTGGAATGGTTACTACAGGTTTATTTGTCCCCATCGGGATGGTTCTTCCATATATCTTTGCATTTTATCTTGTG
>JAUWGL010000056.1 GCA_030606465.1 Thermoplasmata archaeon
AGTAGCTGATGTATTAATGGATGATTTTGCAGGAAGTTTAGGAATGGTGTGTTGATTGCTTTGTTTTTTGGCATGCTGACTTCCAGTGTGGCCCAGTCGCTTTCAGCATCAAATACATCCTTAGCCTTACATTCAATTGTATAAGTCCCCTTTTCACCCCATGCATGAAGTTCAAATAATTCAACACCTGAAATACACTCTCCGATCCAGGCATTGGGCTCACCATCACCCCAATCTATCCAGTAAAATACATTGTCACCATTTGGATCTGTTGTAACAAAAGTATACTCATGTTCAACCCCTACTTCACCATTTGGAGGTCCTGTAATTATAGGAGTTTCTGGTGGTAAGTTCTGAGGTCCAAAGCAAAATACATTGTCGTAAGTTAAAATGAATAATTTATTATCAACAATCGCTGGTGAAGATATTACTTCATTTCCTGAATCATAATCCCAAATATGATTACCATTTAAAGCATTTAAACAATAAATAAAAAAATCATTTGAGCCAAAGTAAACCTTACCATCTGCTAAAGCTGGTGATGATAAAACCATATCACCTGTTTGATAATCCCAATCCAAATTTCCATCCATATCTAAACAATAGAAATATCCATTTGTTGAACCAAAGTAGATATTACCATTTGCAATTGCTGGTGTGGAAATAATGGGCAGGGTAGTATCATAAGTCCATGAAACACTTCCATCTGATTCATCTAAACAATATAAGTTTCCATCATCTGAGCCCACATAGATTTCACCATCAACAATAGTAGGAGATGCTTCACTTGAATATGTTAGCGTTTTCCATTCAATTTCATTTTCCTCAATTACTCCATTGGTATTTGGATCATCTAAAGGCAGACAATAAAAATATGCTGCTGAACCAATATAGACTCTATTATTCGCAATAGCTGGAGATGAACCACAAAATCCATCTGTATCAAAAGTCCAAATCAAATTGCCATTATTACTATCTAAACAATATAAGTTACCTTTATTAGGATTTGCAGGGTTAACACCAATATATAATTTGTTATTATAAATCACTGGTGATGATGTTATAGAAGTCAACGGTTCATTAGTCGAAAACTGAAGCACTCCTGTTGTTGCATCCCAACAGTATATAGTACCATTTGTATCCCCAACATAGACAAATCCATCTGCAACAGCGGGTGAAGATACGATGTCTTGAGAAGCTGTCTTTTTCCATAGTTCAATTCCATATTTATCTAAACAATATAGAAACTCATTTATACCTACATAGACCTTATCATCAACAACTGCAGTGGATGAAACAGTTGTACCTCCGCCAGTTGGAAATGCCCAGAATATATTATCAGAATCTGGGGCAGAAGAAGTTGAATATCCAGTATGTTTTATATCATGATGAAACATTGGCCACCAATCAGTAGATGATGAAGTATAAAGCTCCTCTTCATTTATTTGAGTATTATCACTAATGGTTTTTGTTTCTTCATCTTTTAAATCAGTTATTTTACTAACATTCCCACTTATACTCGGTGTAGTACTTGCTCCAAGGAATAGGATTATTATTCCAAATACTATTCCTGTTCTCAATATTCTACTTTTCATCTTTTTCTACCTCCACCAAATTATAATATAAGTATATGTATCTAAAAATTACATTTAAATCTATGCAATATAAACAGGATAAAAATAGGAAATATTTAGACGTAATTAGACTGATTCGACTTCAAAACAATATAATAAAAGAAAGAAAGAGATTGAGAAGGTTTAATTAACCAACCCAATTATTTGTCTTAACAGAGGGAACAGGTTCGGGAATTTCTCCAGTATATTGTTTAGGAATTGCATTAGTGGCCTGTTATGTGGTGTGTTCTTTTCTTTTGATATTGTTATGCTTAATGTTCCTTCAGCCCATTCCGCATAGCTGTCTATTGCTAGTACTTTGATATTGAAAGAGCCTATTTTACTCCATTTATGTGTAACTGTGTTCGGGTCATCTGGTGTGATGATATTATATGTATCATCTCCCCATTCTACTAAGTAGTATAATTCGCCTCCATCGGGATCAGTTCCTTCAACAGTATATGTATAGGTCTGCCCAGTTTTTAAACTTGTAGGACCATCTATACTTGCTTTATTTGGTTGTTTGTTTAGAATATCTACAATCGTTAATGCAGTAACTTCTTTGTCATCATAGATGGCTTTAACGCTGACCCAATATACTCCTGGATCAACCCATTGTTTTGTCACCTCTTCACCAGTTGCATCATCATATTCACCATCGTTGTCTAAATCCCAAACATAATTATTAGGTTCCTCAGATGCAGAAGCCTCTAATTGGATAGAATCACCGGGGCAACTATTTCCATCGTCATTGCTTATCCTCAGATTCTCCTGTGCAGGAGGATATCCACCCATCTTAAGGCTTGGATCACCAAGAAGTATCCAGCACTGTACCGTTTGCATATCCGCAGCGTCCCCTGTTCCAATGTTATCGATGTAGCTGCTAAGGGTATGAGCATATGCTTCTCCAAGAATATCATAACCTTCTGTACCATATTGCTTGAAGAACTCTGTAGTTATCCAGTTATCAACTCCGCCAGTGGTACACCATTCTCCTAAAACACCAAAGCCATATCCTGTATTACCTATACAAGCAATAGCACCTCGTTTACTTAGTCGGGTAATCCACCAACTCCAACATTCAGCAGTAGGGTTACCATAAGAGTGCGTATTTTTAGAATTATCTCTATCGAGAAACGTTGTAAGCAATGTCACAGTACACAAACTATTATGGCACCCACCAACTACAACAACAGGATTTTTGTAATCATTTGTTAATTTATTCATTGGGAGAAACGGAGGAAAGTCCACAAGATCAATTACTTGAAGCCCGTCTACATCGCCATTTCTCCGGTTTCCAGGGATACCTGGATAATGATTCATCCATACCGCTGGGCTTCCATGTCCTGAGAAGAACGTAAAACCGCTTCCTTGACTAAATGCATTTATGACATCCTGCTGACCTGTAAACGATCCATCGGAGCTCCAAAGGAATTCTTTCTGAAAATCATTAGGCATGTAGTATGGACCTCCAGCTCGGTCATGCAACAGTACTTCACCTGTTGTCCATTCTCCTTCATAGTACATCTCTGTTCCAATTCTTTCATCTTCGAAAACTATATCGTTATTGCTGTTTTTAATCCAAACTTTTATATCTGTTACATTTCCATAGGGCTTTGGATCATAGGATTTTCCTCGGATGTACAGGATTCCATTTTTGTATTCAACTTTTGCCCAATGAGTGTGAGCATTACAGTAAGCCTCATTTTCAGGTGGATCATACATGTAGTCACTGTTTCCAAGTATGTCACCATCTGAAACTGATACAATTTCAGCTACAGGATTAAAAGGATACTGTAAGTTTGTTATAAGATGATCATCATGATTGAAAGTTAAGGATGTTGCTTTTGTCCTATCAAGAGTAATTGGTATTTCATCTATTGGTCCAGAAACCATCTCAGGGTTTGTACTTTGCGCATAAATCGTATACTCTCCATTTGGAAACTCGATCTCATCATTTACATCCCACTGAATGTTAAGATTCTCTTGATCAAGGAATCCATCTCCGGATACAAGGAGCATCTTTTTAAACCAATCACTACCATATGCGTTTGTCTCATAGTTAATAATTTTATCAACTACGCTTTTTACTTCATCTGTGTTTCTACATGCTAATCTGCCCAAAGCTACATCTGGATAGAGATCTAGCTTATCTGCAAAAGCTCCATACTCAGCAAATTTACCATCTCCATCTGAATCCCAGTCATCAAAGACACCACCATCTTTGTAGATATCTGAATAATAGAGATCACATAAAAGTCCAGGTTCATACTGTTTGAGATTAGTGTATCTTACAGGAAGATGCCAGTCCTTTATACCATAATTTATGTCCTCTTTTGGGTCAGCCCATATAAGTGATTTTAAACCACCTACAAGCAAAACATACTTTACATCCCAGTCTTCCAATGCATCTTTTATGAAATACTTGATCTCTTCAGGTGCATCTCTGTAATCATATTCATCATATATGTCTTCAGTTGTCTTAAGTATTGTACTCATACCAAAGCTAATCTTATGCTCAACTAACTTCTCGAGATCACTAGAAAATTCTTCTGGAGCGATAACCACCAGATCGTATGCACTATTTGCAGGGAATGGATCACCATTGGGTTCCTCATAGGTTATTTTTAAATCAATGTTTTCAGTATAGTAGACAGTATCAGTCCCTGGGCTGTATCTAACTGGATAGGCATTAATTGTCACCAATGTTTTATGTTCCATGTTTTTATCAAGTCCAACACCCACATTGTAACTATACCAATCATCTGGGAACAACTCCTCTGAGTTGTAAACCATTTCATCCATAACTGTTTTAGCAGAACTAACAGTCACACTTTTTATCTGTGGTTGCGGAGCAGGCATAATTTTCTCAGATAAAACCATGCTATTTACCTCTTGAGTTTCACATGTAATATCATTTATTTTTGCTCCAAATGGTAAAATCAAGGTTTCCGTATAGACTGGAAGCATTGGTTTTCCAGCGTTAAAAATACGATTGTTACTCCCTTCAACTTCAATTTCTACGAATGACTCCTTTTCTATGATGTTCGGTTCTAAGAAACTCAAACTCACGGTTTCTAGTTTTTCATCAGCTTCATTTCCTATTCCTATTATAGCAAAACCACTAAACACGAGTAGCCCTACCACAAAATATGACAATTTTTTCATGTTTTTTTACCTCCACCTAATTAACAACTGTTAAATGCGTTTTAATTATTTAAATCTTCTTATACATTGGTATGTAACATAAGTTCTTGGACACCATGATAAAAATGAAATATCTTGTTAATCAATCATCCAAATCAATAACTGTCCTATTATTTTTATCATATACTACATAAATAAAAAAAATAACTTACCTGTACAAAAAAGAGGGTTCAGAAAATAAAACAAAAAAAAATAAAAATCATTGAAATTTGTTGGGCGAGGAGAGGTTGAGGGTGGTAAGGAGAGGAGGTGAAAGGATGAGAAAAAATTTTTCTCCTCCAGCCCAACGGTTATATACTATTCTTTGAAATTCGCCTTTAAAAGATCTTGTTGTACAACCGTTACCAACCCTCTTTACAGCTCTTACCAAAAAAACTAGTTTAGACTGTTTCCTTGTTTAAAGATATTATTTTTCCTCTGCTTTTTTTACGCTGCCAGCTACTTTTTTTACAAGAAAATCTCGTATTTCTTCAGGTTTTGTACTGTCAATACCAAAATACTCAGGGAAAAGCTTTGTTGTCGTAAGCATCTCAGTAGTCCCATGTTTTTTCGTATGAATAAGCCGCTTATCAGCAAGCTCATCTACATGCTCATAAGCCTTGGTTCCAATCATCCGCCGTAGATTGGATTGTTTAAGAGGCTGATGAAACGCAATAAGAGTCAATGTTTTCAAAAGATGATCCTCTATTTCAGGGTCTGTAACCATGATAGTTTGATCAGCATACTGTTTTTTTACCTGCATTGTAAACTTGTCACCAGCTTTAATTAACTCCATACTGGTTTCATTTTTACGTGTCACATTGTAGTCCTCAATTAATTCTTCTAGTGTTTTTTTGATTTTGTTAGAAGTTAGACCAGTTACCTCCTTAATCTCGTTAATGCTAACAGGATTACTAGCTGAAAAAATTACGGATTCAACTAAACGTTTCTCCTTAACGCTCATACTACTTACCCCAAATGTTTATTTTAACTATATCCCATGTTTTTAATATATACTGCAATTTTTGTCAGATATATATTTAATTGCAGCCCATCTTAATATTATCCAGTAGATAAAACCGTTAATAGGTTTATAAAACTATGGGAATTATGTACTGTTGAATCTGCGGGTGTCGGGTGGTAAAAACACGGTGTTGAACAGCGGGTGGTGAATCATCGGGTGACAACAGATAATACTTAATAACATCAAATATTTTCAATTGATTCAATTTTACATCCTGTTAGTTTCTCAATTTTTTCAATGAAGTTTTTAGTGGAATATCCTGAT